>CALEVL010000035.1 GCA_937924675.1 uncultured Ignavibacteria bacterium
GGTGCACCGCCACCAAATGAGGGATTAACTTCGCCGTGAAGCTGTTTGACTTCGATGAAATTACCAATGAGGTCCTGACCCGCCCCATACATAGGATCATAAATAACACGCAGATTTGCCGACTTGATCTTGCTTACGTTAATTCTCTCGGCAATATACTTAAGGTAGTAACCTCTTCCGTCAAAATATTCTATGGAACCGTTATCAAGCAGATCCTGAAATGATTTCCCATCAGGAACTGATTCTATTGACAAGAGTTCATGTTCGATCTTTGCAATTTCTTCGGGACTCATCGAACCGCCAAATTCATCTTTAAGCTTGTAACCATTGTATTGGTATGGATTGTGTGATGCAGTTATCATCACACCTAATGCACAATTGAGATCTCTCGATAGAAGTGATACTGTAGGAGTTGTTACAAATGTATTTGTAATCAGAGTCTTGATTGCTTCATCGGCAATGACTGCTGCTGTTGCTTCAGCAAATTGCCTTCCCAGAAATCTGGTATCATAACCAATAATTATTCCATTATCAATTTTCGGATGGTTCCTGAAAACTCTTGCCGTGGCGAGTGCGACTCTTCTTACGTTATCAAAAGTGTAAGTGTCGGCAATGACACCTCTCCATCCGTCAGTGCCGAATTTAACATCTTCCTTATTTGCCATCAATTTGGATTAAATTTCAAAAAATGTAAAGAAGTATTATCCGTTTCCTCCTCTGTTTTCACGGACCCAATCCTTTACATAATTTATTGTTTCGTAGGTAGGTGTTCCAGGTGTGAAAAGCTGACCGATTCCCATCTTCTTGAGATCTTCTATGTCCTGATCAGGAATAATTCCGCCGCCAAACAAGAGAACATCATCAAGACCTTTGTCTTTCATCAGGGTTCTTACTTTAGGGAATACTGTCATGTGTGCACCGCTTAGAATGCTGATTCCGATTGCATCAACATCTTCCTGAAGCGCGGCTTCCACAATGGTTTCCGGTGTCTGCCTTAATCCGGTATATATTACTTCAATCCCCGAATCCCTGAATGCGGCAGCAATAACCTTTGCGCCTCTGTCGTGGCCGTCAAGACCTACTTTTCCAATGAGGACGCGTATCTTCTTATCGGAAATACTGTTGTTTGTCATAATTGTCGGATAAGTTAAGCCAAATTCAATTTTACTTCAAGTTATTTAACTGCTCATTATCATTAATGTCCAGACTCTCAAGATCCTTATGTGAATGCTTCTGATAGAAATAGACTGAGATTACTCCCAGAAAAACTGCAAACCAAAGTGTTGCAACTCTAATAATAAAAGTTGAAGCCACTGAAATTCCCTTTGGTATGTTCAACAAAACAAGCAAACCTGTCAATGAAGCTTCTGTTGCTCCCAGTCCGCCGGGAAGCATAGCTATTGAACCAACAAGAGTTGAGAATCCGTAAATAAAAACAGAACTCAATATGCTGACATCAATATGCGTTTGAGTTGAATACACCTTCAGAACTACATACAATCCGAGGCATTCCAGAAACCAGGCAAAAGCGCTAACGAAAGTAATAATCAGAAGCGGTTTTGGCCTTATCAACTTGTAAATGCTCTCATAAGCCATATGAATCTTTTCTGTGATTTTTGCCAAGTGCTTTGATCGCTCCATAACCGAGATTAACCATAATGACAATTTACGGGAACTTATAATGCCCACTCCGAGCATGAACACAAGTCCTACTCCAATCACCAAGCCCTTTCCGTAATCAAAGACAAATGCACCTGCCAAACAAAGCAGAACCACAGAGATGAAATCCGTAAGCCGCTCGGCAAGTATTATTGGTGCTGATTTGCTTATTGGTGTACCAACTTCTTCCTTTACCAAATATGACTTCAAGAGTTCTCCCATTTTTCCGGGAGTAACGCTCATTACAAATGTGGACATGAAAATCAGGAAACTTGTTTTCGTTTCCAAATTGATATCAAGCATCTTTCTGTAATATTCCCACTTATAGAACCTGATCATGTAATTGCCAAATGAAAGGAGCAAAACAAGAGGAAAATATGCCCAATTGAATTCACCAAAGGCTTTCAACAGTTTGTCAAAATCTGCATAGATGCTGAATGCAAGGAACACAAGAGCGCCGAATGCAACAGATACGAGTATTTTTTTCTTGTATTTTGAGAACATCTTCTTAGAGGACTGCCTTTATGCATTCATACAACTTTACCAGAGGCAACCCAACAATATTGTAATAATCTCCTTCTATCCTTTTAATGAAAAGACATCCGAAGTCATCCTGTATTCCGTAAGCGCCGGCCTTATCAAGAGGTTTATATTTACTCACATAAAAATTTATCTCATCATCAGACAGTTTTCGAAACTCAACAGAGGTTTTTTCATATCCGAATATTTCTTTGCCGTTCTTTGTATTTATCACATTTACTCCTGTATAAACATAGTGCTTCCTGCCGCTGAGTTTTTTAAGATATTCACGAGCCTGCTTCAGATTAGCGGGTTTGTTCAAAGTATGCTTAGCCAAAACTACTATTGTATCTGCACCTATGACTATTTCATTCTCAAATGAAAAAGCTACTTCCCTGGATTTAGCCAATGCATTTCTCTTCACAGTCATTACAGGGTTAGATGCCTTGTCAATCTCTTCTACCCCGCTTCCAATTGAAATGAAATTCAGACCGATCATATCCAGCAGATGAATTCTTCTAGGAGATACCGATGCAAGAACATACTTTGCCTTTAGGATCTTTCTTATTCCGGGATCATGCTTTGGACGCAATTTCAACTATTTTGTTTAATGCATCTTCCTTCTGAACGAGAATTCGTTCACCGGTTTTTCTTATCTTCAACTCTATGTTACCTTGTCCCAAATTCTTTTCACCGATAATTGCCTGTACAGGAATACCGATCAGATCTGAATCATTGAATTTCACACCCGGCCTTACATCAGGTCTATCGTCATACAATACATCCATTCCTTTGGCTTTAAGGTCGTCATAAAGTTTGTCTGCGACATTTTTTACTTCACCTTCTGCCTGACTCAATGAGATAAGCATTACATCAAACGGTTTCATCTCACCGCTCCAAATGATTCCTTTTTCATCATTGTTTTGCTCAATATAAGCTGCAACAGTTCTTTCAACGCCAATGCCGTAGCTTCCCATGATTATCACATTTTCCTTTCCTTCAGCATCAAGAAATTTTGCATTGAGCGCTTCTGCATACATGGTTCCAAGTTTGAATATGTGTCCCACTTCTATGGCACGTGTTACTTTGATCTGTGATGACTTGTCAATAGTCTGCTCCCCTTCTTTTACGATCCGAAGGTCAAGATATTCAATATCAGGCACATCGCGCTTTAGGTCAATGTTTCTTATGTGATAATCATTCTTGTTAGCACCGCTGATGAGTTCGTCGGCATCCTTGAGCAAGAGATCCGCAATTACTTTTATGCCCTTTGCAGGGGCATTAACAGGACCGATAGAACCGGCTTCTGCTCCCGTTATTTCAGCAAGTTCCTCAGTGTGGGCAGGACGAATATTGATGCCGAATCTGTTCTGCAGCTTAGCTTCATTCACTTCATCGTCTCCGCATACAAGAACCATAATAAATTCATTCTTCTCCTTTCCCGGATTCACAAATACTCTAGACTTTGCAAGTCTGGACTGATCTTCAATTCCTAAAAATTTTGCAAGCTCTTCTAT
>CALEVL010000036.1 GCA_937924675.1 uncultured Ignavibacteria bacterium
ATCAGGTTTCCGGTTTCTGACCATCCCGAACTGTCATTATTGACAATGGCATTAGTTCTTACGAAATACAAAGTGTTGGTTTCCGTTACCGGTAGATTTACATCGAAACTGGTAGTGATTCCGCTTAGTGAAGAAGTGTTGAATGTCTGGGCAACAGGTGAATTGAATGATCTGTTTGTATCAACCTGCAGAATTACCCTCACATTATTTTTTGTAACATCAATATTTGGATTCAGCCCCGTGAATCTGAATGACGTATTCTTCAGCAGGGCATTGTTAAGCGGTCTTATGGGAGTATATGAGAGATTTCTCAGGGTTAATGGAATCGAGATAGAATCATTATCTGTGTAAGTCTGAGGATATCTTCTGTCAGGGTCAAGTATTACCACCATTGTATAATTTCCGATTGAATCAACAGAGAAGAAATGTGTAAGAGTATCAATGTATGAAAAAGATCTGATAATGGTATCCTTGCTCGATACTGTTATTCCTTCGTCTTTCAACCTGAATCTGACCTTGACTGAATCAGCAAATGTGCCGAGGTTTCTCGGGTATACAGAAAGCCCGATTGTTTCTCTTAAAGCAGGAAATGGATTGGACAGGACATAATCGTTTTCACGAATATCAAACTCCGGTGACTGAGATATCTTGAGCCGTGTTGCGGGATCACCTATGAGATTGTAACAGTTTATTGTATTCCTTGCGGCAAAGCCAAGTGAATCTGAACTTATGAATTGAGAAGCATAAGTCACCATTTCTCCGATCGGCCTTGTACTGTCTTGTGCAAATGTCTTGAGCATCAGTCCGTTGAACTGATCTCCAATTCCAGAAAAACTCCAGCCGGTTGTACCTACAAAACCAATTGCGCATTTGTTTGGCGTAATGAAGAATACTTCTCCAAAACTTCTGATATTTGTCTCGGAAGTTTTGCCGGTAAAACATGTAAAGCTCAACACAAGAGGCTGCCTTGGACCGTTGTTCAATGATGCCGGATCTTCGAGGCCGATCTCCCAGTCCTGAGCAGCTGCATGTCCTATAAAATTTACAATGAGTGTTCCACGGTCAAATTCCTTCTTTATCGAATCCTTATAGTTGTATGTGATGTATCCTGCTGAATCGCTTCTGTAAACTCTTGCAACGTTGCTGGATATTGGAGCCGGTGTTATGAAGCTGTTAACCAGCAATTCAGATTTCTGCTGGAATGACTGCTGTTCTTGCCTTGTTCCTCCGCCGGTAATTGCAAGATATTTCTTCCACCAGACCTGAGGCGTTAACTGATCATAGGCAATGATCTTGTCAACTGATGCCTGCGCTTCAGCAACGCTGTATGCAGGTATTCTGCCGACAGATATCTGATGGTAGTAAGTGAAAGTTCCAAAATTATAATTTACAAAGTAACCGTCAGTTGGTGGATTTCCGTAAGTCGGAACATAATTCACATAGTACTGAGAACCTGCACTGTTCTTTTTCGGATCGAGCGAAGACCTGCCAAACAGAGTTAGATATTTCGGAGCGGGTTTCGCCCAGTTCTGATTTGCATAACTCATGAAGTTTCTTACAGCAACCGGATTCTCCAGTCCGTAATTGAAAATATCATATATATCCTGAATTTCAGCTTTAAAGGATCGGTATGAATCAAATGACTGTCTGTGACTGCGCAGTTGCTCTGCCTGTGATTCAAAAAGTCGGTGATATACGATCATGTAGTCAGCTCCGTTGTTTGATGAAACCAGATTTGGAACCTGTCTGCTGACTATTCGAAACGGTTTCTTTGTAATATTTTGATTTACTATCTCGAATCGTGAATTTGATTTCCCGGAGAATGTAAGATTATTACCGACCGTAGAAAAATTTTCAATCCGGATACTATTCTTTACATCGTATATGTTTACAGGTAATGCTCCGTTCACGCCTGTTACATTAATTTTTCGCGATACTGTGTCTTGAACAGACAATGATGCGTTGAGGGAACTTCCGGTTAACTTCAGCTCCGCCGGATATCTCAGGGAAAAATTATCTATGAATATTACCGGATAAAAAAACGTATTCCCAAGCGGTATATATCTCAGAGTAATAGTGTTACTTGCACCATTGTTAAGCAGATTGGAAGGGAAAGTTACCGATCCGTCTATGCGGGTCAGATTGTTTGCAAAAAATGTATCAACAGGTGTATTGTTAATCAATACTTCCAGCCGGTGTTCATTCAATACAGAATCAGTATAAGAAACTGTGAATGCAAATAATTTTAGCGTGCATAATTGAGAGGATGCAGCCAGATCATTTATCTGGGCACTTTGACTGAAAGTATTGTCATCAATTGTCAAAGATTTCCAAAACCATCCTTCTCCAGAAACAATCTCTGTGCTGAAATATCTGAAGTCACTGTTTGGATTCCGTGTTTCTCCGAGATAATAAAATGCGTCAGTTTCGAAATGAAGCTTCTTTATATGAAAGTTGTTTGGAAATGTTTCCGGTGCTACAAATGCCGAGCGGGACATTCTAAGCCCATTGTTTCCGCCCCAATCTACCCAATACACGCTTGTGTCAGAATACAGATTATAATACTCGTTTGTAGTATAGAGATTTGTATTCGAATTAGCATCAAGGTGATTTGTCGGACCTCCGTAGTTTCTTTCTCCATAGAAGTCAAGGTAATCGTTCTCATCAAATGTGCCGTCCTCTTCCCCGGAGAAAAAAACAGGAATCTGAATGCCTTTGTGCAAGACCTTAACAGTTCTGGGGTCAATTCCGGTAGTGGAAATTCCTGCTCCCGTGAAGTCAGACCTGTTTAAACGATAAACTCCGTCATCATTGACAAAGAGTTTAAGATATGTTTTGTTTGGGGTTATCCAATTGAAATTTTGCGAGAAAACGTTTTCCGCAAACAGTACGACAACAATAAATAGTGCAAGAGTTGTTTTTTTCATATGATGAATAGAAGTTGTTAGTGTAATTAAATACAGTAACCTTTATTCATTCTCCGTATTTTTGTTTGCGAATGTGTTCGTTAAGTATTTCCAATATAGCACTTTTAGCTTATAATTTCACTCAATTTTCTTCCTTCCTTTCACGTAAAATTCTTGCTGTAAATTTAGGGTTTCCAATTAAATATCTTCCCATATTTCCTGAAGGATTAGTAAAGACTCTTACAAGCCATTCAAGCCCAAGTTTCCTCAAAAACAGCGGTCCTCTCTTCTTTTCGCCGGAAAAGACCTTTATTCCTTCACCGACAGCTAGAATTATTCTGCAATCAATTTTGTCCTTGAATTCATGAATCCATTTTTCCTGCAAGGGAAAACTTAACCCAATTATCAGTATATCAGGATGTGAACTATTGATTGCTTCGATGACTTTGCTGCTATCGATTTCGTAACCTTCTGCCGTTCCGGCTATCTTAAGAGTGGGATGAAGTTGCTTGATCTTTTCAAGTGTTTGCTTCTTATGTCCAAAGAAGAACAGACTCCAGCCATTCTTAATGCATTCATCAATTAGCAAGGGATAAAAATCAGATCCTGTCAATCTTGCCTTAAGTCCGGAATTGCCGTGCAAGTATTGAGATGCAAGAAATACACCAATCCCATCCGGATGCACATAGTCCATGGAATTGAGAAGTTCACCCAAAGACTTATCACTGTAACCGGAGTTTAAAGTATGAGCATTTGCATAACCTATTGTGATCTTATGCTTGTTTTTTATCGATTTGCGAAACAGCTCTAGAAAAGTAGAGTTTGTAAGCTTGTTGATTTTGATTCCGAAGATTTTAACAGTGTCCAAAGTCATGATTGGCATTTGTTCAACTTCTCAGCGAATAATAGAGTTTCTCTATTCTTGGAACCACGGATTTTTCAGTGTACTCTTTCATAACGATCTTATGAAGCTCGTTGCCCAATCCAGTTGAAAACTCACGATTAGCCATACACTCTTCAATTGCTTCGGCAACAGATTTCTCATCTCTTTTCGGAAACAATATCCCGTTAATCCCGTTAACAATGACATCAGGAATGCCATCAGTATCTGCTCCTGCAAAAGGCTTTCTGTGAAGACCGCTCTGAAGCATGAAACTCGGCAACGGATCTCTGACCGATGTAAGAATGCACATGTCCGCAACATCAAAGAAACTCTTAAGATTCTTCCTGACCGGATAGAACTCAACATTAAGTTTCCGTGAAGTTGCAAACTCCTTCAATGTCTTCTCTTCATTGCCATCTCCGATTAGCAGCAGTCTGACATTCTTGTTTCTTAAAAGATTCATTGCCTTTAACAAAGTCATCTGATCTTTTTCTCTGTCGAATCTGCCCAATGATAAGACAGTGAACATATTTTTCCTTTTCATGGGCTCTTCAATGTTGTTTCCGGAGTTATGAATCTCCTCGGAATCTACGAAGTTTGGAATGAGTTCTATCTTTTTTTCGTTGACTCTGAATTTTCTTATGAGCATTTGTTTAACTGCATTACTTACGGCAATTATTTTGGCTGATTTGTAATCAACAAAATATCTCTTATCCACTATGCTTAAAGCAGTTGAGACTGTCTTGTGTCGCTTGCCTGAAACTGAATTTGCCATCAGCTCATAGTATCTGTGGTAACTGTGGATGATGTTGATATTCAGATTCTTAACTATTTCACTCAACCTGTTTACTGAACTAATGAATGAATACTTGTTTGACAATTGCGGTATCAATGTGAAGTCACTTCCGATTCTTTCCAATGAATCTCCTGCATTAGTTGCAAGATGAACATAATGACCTCTTTGCTTCAAATTTCTCATAAGCAAAGAGGCATAGTACGACCTTCCGTCAACGTAATTGAAATCAGGAGTCATATGAAGTATTCGGAGTTTCAATGAGTCAGCTCTTTAATTTGGCTATCGTCATAAATGTAAATGTTACCTTTCTTTATATTTGAAACAATCTTCATTTTTGTTGGCTTTCGGAAGCTGTTAAGACTATCCAGAGTTATTGTAACCCCTTCAATATTTAAAGTGTGCTCTCTGCTGCCTGTGATCTGAAAATATTGAGTCTCGCCTGTTGCGTAAATGTTGTATTCGTTTTCACCTGAGCTTTCAACTCTCAATGCTGAGTTCAATGACTCAGCATCAAGTGCTGACACATGAACTGCATCTTTGATGTCAACAGCAACCGGATTCAGACCAAAGCGATAATAGTTGTATGGACCTGTTGCATATTCAGCCATGTGAGTTTGCCTGAATCTTCCGGGAAGTCCGATTAAAACGGAATTGTCAATCTTCTCATCCGGGAGCTTTAATAATTCTTTGACAGCTTGTTCTGACCCAATACTGGCGTATAGCCAGTCTTTGATGTTTTGAATTCCTATGAATGTCCAGAATAGAATAATAATTGACAGGATTACACCGGTAATCTTAAACTTCATTCCCGACTGGGATAAAACCAACAATGCTGTCAGCTTTGTGAGAATAAAAGGTATCAAAATGAGTTGCGGCCTGAAGTATCCCGCTATGAGATTTGGAATTATTGAAACTATAAGAATTGCAGCTATCATAGCGACAAGTTTAAGACTTTTGCGGGACTTCAAAACCACAAAAATTGAAACTGCAAAGATTCCATATAATGTCAGATAAGAAATAGTTATGAAATTAAATCCCGCAATATTATGCTGAAAAGTGAGATAGTCAAATGGAATTATGAGCGATATCAGTGCCTGAATGATTACGGTCAATCTGCCAAGAAAGGAAGGATCACTATAAGTAACTGCAGCGCTTGAGACAGTTGCCGGTGTGAGAATTATTCGGAACAAAAGATAAGAGATTACCAAAGCAGCATGAACTGTAAAAATTCTCATTCGACTTTTCCCGTCTCCGATTCCTGAGTATCGCAGCATCAGGTAACAGACTAAAGGAGTAATTACAGCAGTCTCTTTTGTTAGAAGTCCTGATATAAGAAAAGAACCGGACAGAATTATATTCCTTTTCCATCCATCGCCAACATATTTGATTGCAAAGAACAGACTCGCCATTATGAATATTCCTGTCATAAGATCTACCTTTCCGATTGTCCAGCAAATGCTGTTCAGATTATTCGGAAATGTCAGCACCATTATTGACATAACAACAGAAGTCCGGACTTGCTTTGTTAATAATAACAGAACATGTGCCGCTACAAGTGTAAGCAGAAAAAGCAGAATAAGATTCTCTGTCCTGTAAAGTATGAAACTATCATTTGGTAAACCCAATGCGCCGGACAGGTTTGCCGACAATTGAATTGACATGAACCATAGTGGTCTGAAATGCTGCTTGCTGTAATAAGGTACATCTCCGGAAAACTTTTCCGCTAATGTTGAAGAGTTTGCTGAGATCATGTTCAGATAGTCATCTGACAGCAAATCAATATTAAAATATCCTGCGAAATAGAGATAAATTGTGAACAGGAAAAACAAGCCTGTCAACAATATGTTCAAACGAAATGTACCATTCCTTTTCAATGGCGGCTCATGAGTTTATGAGATATTGCGAAAGTTCATCTTCAAGTTCTTTCTTTTCCTTTTTGCCAAGATTAAGTCTGTAACGAAGCCGGGAATCCTTCAGCCGGGCAAAGCTTCTTTCCGGCAGCAGAGTTGACAGAAATGCGGCGATCCTTACAGGACTGTCAAGCGGCGGATTTGATCTTCTTGCTTCATCTTTATTACCATAGAAGAATTCAATCCTGAATTTAAGTTCGTTCAGGTGATCAGCTTCAATGTTTGATTCCTTGAGTCGAAGATAATTCTTCATCAGGATATCATATATTTGATCATACTGTGAAACGGCTGTCATGGAATCTTTTCTGATACGAGTATAAGCGAGGTAGTCCGGCAATATATGGAACTTCAGCTTATCCTTTAACCTTAGCCAAAGCTCAAAGTCTTCATAGCATTTCATTTTGACTTCATAGCCACCATCGTTTTGAATCTTATTTTTTCTGAAAGTTACAGCAGAGTGGTTGATCGGGTTGTGAACATCCAGCATCTTTTTTATCAGTTCATCTGTTTGCGGAGGGCGTACCGTAAACTCTACTTTCCCGTTGCCGCTGAAGTATACCGAACTTCCTGCAATCACATCAACATCTTTGTTGCTGTTTAGATATTCTGCCTGAAGCATGAGTCTGTTTCTCACGGCGATATCATCTGCATCTATTCTGGCAATCCAATTTCCGTTTGCAATTCGCAATCCCTCATTGAGCGTATCTGCAAGTCCTGTGTGTCCTTTTCTGATGAAATTGATTCGACTGTCGTTGAATCTGCCTAACACTTCTTCCGGGCTATCTGTAGAACCGTCATCTATAATTAGCAACTCAAATTCTTCCAAAGTCTGTCCAAGCACAGAACTTACAGAAGCGGCAAGATATTTTGAACAATTAAAGACAGGCATAAGGACAGTCAATCCGCCGTGAAGTTTAGTCATTGTAAACCCTCAAATGGTTTTCGGCAAATTGTTCCGGACCGAATATTTTGCGCGACTTACTTCTGAATGCTTCAGACATTTTTAGTGAGTCTGCTCTGTTGTTTGCAGCATTCAGAATTTTCTCTGCAAGTTCTTCGTGATTATCTATTTCGAAAATCATCCCGTCTGTATTTTCATCAAAGACAAATTCCAATGCGTCGAACCGTGAAGTAATGATCAGGCATCCGGCTACACCTGCTTCGGCAATTACCATTGGAAAGCCTTCGCTCTTTGTTCTGCCGGACATGACAAAGACATCCGCAGTCTCTAGGAATGGAAAGATGTCGATTACAACTCCGCAAAATTCAATTTTGGCATCTAAAGCATTGTTGAGTTTCAAAAGCTCATCCGCCATTGAACCGGTACCTGCCATACTGAATCTGACATCACTATTTTTTGAGTTAACTATGGCGGCAGCTTTAATGAAAACATCAGGTCCCTTTTCATGCTCAAATCTGGACGCGAAGACAACATGTAACTTGTCCTTTTGGAATTTTCGCTCTGCCAGAATTTCCTTGTGTTCAATGCCTTGCCTAACAAGAAATATTCTGTCGGTTGGGATCTGTTGAACATCTTTAAGATGCGTAACGCCCGGTTCGCTTACACAAATGAATTTATGTGCTTTGAAATGTCCAAGTCTGCCATCATCAGGAATGATGCCGTGCAAAGTCTGAACTGTTTTTACTCCTGTGAGCTTAGAAACATACCATGCTATGTTTGCTGCATAATGGCTGTGCGAATGTATGATATCTGTCTTTGAATTTCTGCAAATCTTTATAAGTTTCTTAACAGCTGCTGCAAAACCTGTGATGCTTCTTTCGGCATGATAGAACTCGCGCAGTTGAACTGCCTCAATTCCATTTGCAATGAACTTGTCATCCGATAAGATCTTTCCGCTTAGCAGAATCTGATTCGCTTTTCTTCTATCAATTGATTTCATCAATTGAAGTATATGTGAAGACACTCCGTCTGAATCACTGATGCTGTCAGCCATGTGCAGAATGTTCACTTGTACAATTCTTTGTATTGTTCATACACCTTGTCCCATGACAGAACCGCAATGATTTTCTTTGCTTCAAATGAAACGGAGCGAAGCAATCCTCTGTCGTCGTTAAGTGTCTTAATCAAAACTGCGATTTGCTTCGGTTCGCTAATGTCATAAATGAATCCGTTAACTCCGTTTACTATGTATCGTGACATTCCTGTTTTGGTTGAAGCAATCACAGCAAGTCCGGAAGCCATTGCTTCTACCGCCGATAACGAGAATGGTTCATACAAGCTTGCAGAGATAAAGATATGCTTTTCTGAAATGAAATCCGCAAGTTCTTTTGTGGTCATACTTTCGAGATATGTTATAGAACCTTCTTCTCCGGTCAAACCTGAATTTATGACAAACAAACTGGCAGGAAGTTTTTCGTTCGAGAAAAGTTTTTGCAGTTCTGCAAATCCCTTCTCACGACGCTTAACATTCCCGGAGAAAACAATGCTTAGGGTTGGAGATGTTACATCCATTTCATTTAAATTGTGAAATTCAATGTCTATTCCATTTGGGAGAATTGTGCATTTTGAACTGTCGATTCTGTAAACATCTTCTGCTAATTGCAAAGATTGTTCTGAAAGAAACACGACCCTGTCTGAGTATTTGAACAAAGCAGATTCAATTCTCTTGTCGCGTTTTTTATAACTGCCGTTCACCGATTTAAAGTGTTCATTTTCATAAGCGGCTATGCCATGCACCGTGTATATAACTCTTGCTCCAAAAAAGAGTTTGTAAACTAATGCAACGGCAGCAAATCGCTCGAAATTAATTATGTGAATGTTGTCCGGTCTGATTGAAATCAACCTCAAAAGGCAGGCAAGAACTCCCGACCTAACGACTCTCCCTTTGCCCTTCTCAGAAACTGCCTCATGCCCGAAAATTTTTTTCCATATTCCATATTTCCTTCCGTCAAAGAAGTAAGTAATAAATTCAGATTCATTATTCCGTGAATGTTCAGTGAATATTCTTTCCGCAACTTTTTCCGGACCGGTCAGCAATTCACTGTTACTATATCTTCCGAGATAGACTGTTTTCAATCAGTTTCCTTTACGCTTATAGAATTCGATTTTCACATCATGCAAAACGTCATAGGTCTTACTAAGTTCATAATCTGCAAACCCGGGATCAAGAGACATTTCATTATAAACAGGTGCTGCATTGTTGAACAAATATTCTCCGCCGCTGATTGATCTCTTCCACATTATTAACCACTGAGGTTCCAGCGAATATACATATCCGGGTAGTGAGCGTTCAAACCACATGCCCGAGCGATAACCATTTTTTGCTATATGGGAATTGGTTAATCCAACCATATCAATGAAATTAACTTCTCTCATGTAATAAGGCATTATGCCGCATGCACCGCTTGCTGCCAAACTCCCTGCAGGAATGACACCATTCATCGATGGTGCAATTGCCTTAAGATTGTTCCACAAAATTATCTCTCTGTCTATAACCGAGTAATCATTTAGTTTCAAACTCGCCGCGGCAACAAAGCAAAGTGCTACTGCTGATAAGCTTACTGCGAATGAGTTCTTATTAAACTTATCAGCAAGATACTTCATAAGTCCCGATGTAATAAGCGCAAGCAATGGAATTGCCGGTACTGCAAATCTGTACTGAACCATCCAGTCACCGCCTGAGATGACAATGAAGACAATCTGACAATAGAAGAGAACGACAAAGAGCAGCATCGGTTTAGAGTATCTGACCTTTAGTAAAACATAGACGGAAAAAAGAACTGCAGGTATGAATTGCGGGTTCGATTTCAGGAAGAATAAAAAATACAAGAGTCCGTTCTTATATGACCTTAACTCGTAATTGCCAATAAAATCATGACCGATCTTGGCGTAATATGTGTTCGGAAGAAAATCACCAAAGTATGAGTATCTGAAGAGAAGAAACAGAATCAGCAAAGATGAAAAGAGCAGTGCAGGTAATTTAAGCTCACTTCTCATACCCTTAGCAAAGTATAGGAATGCGAGTATAGCAAGTGAGGGAAGAATTCCTTCGGGTCTCGTGATTACAATCAGAAACAAAAGCAAGGACAGAAATATCATCAAAGATTTCCTGTATTGAGTAAGTGCTATGTAAGATGCAATCAATGTCAGGAAAATGTACAGCATCAATTCGAAACCTGAGATTGCCCAAAGCATGTAGGGCAATGAGAATAGTGTGATTACAGCAGCTACAATTGAATACTTACCGGGGATAATGTAAGAAGATAACCTGTATATGATCAGAGCGTTTATGACTGACAATACAAGTGATGAATATTTTGCCGCAGCTTCAAGCGGAAAGTTGAGTGTTCCGCAAATTGAGAGATAAAGAAACCACAGGAAACTTGAGAAGCCCTCCACATACTCACCCTTGTTGAATGCTATACCGTTTCCGGAAATGAAATTGTCAACATATCTGAAATAGATGTACAGATCATCAATTACCCACGCGAAAAAATGCATTGCCAAAAATAAATATATTGCAACAAGAACCGGAAGGAGCAAATTCAGAATGATTGTCCGCCTAATTATCATTTTGACCCTGAGATCAGTTTTACAATACGGGCAAGTCCAAGTTTGTTTTTCATAATGCTCTTGACATGGAAGTGCTTTCCATATGCAGAAGTAAGATCGATTGGTGCTCTTGACAGAAGTACTACCAGGAATTTCCTCAGTTCAATGTCTTCGAATTCTTCAGCGATATTGAATTCATATTTTTCAAAATCAGTTAGGTTCCATTCACTTCTGTGACGTTCAAATTCATTATCATTAATATCACCTTGTTCCCAGTTTGAACCTATGGGAATGTTGATCAGCACATTCTTACCTTTGTTTAGGGAGATTTCTATAAGTTCTTTCCCTTCACTCTTTTCGAAGTGTTCAATTACATCGCCGCAGTTTATCAGATCGTATCTTCTGTCGAGCTTTCTCATGAATGAAAGCGCTTCCTCGGAAAAAATGTTATCGTAAAAGTAGTTGTGATACTCCTTTATGTAACCCGGGAAAGCTTCGACTCCGTCTATTTGCCGGTTCCATTTGCCGGTGTAATTTCTGTCACCCCAAATTTCCAGAAACTCTCTGTACAAAATTCCCCATCTGCCAAAGCCGACTCCAATGTCAAGAATTGACTTTGGATCCAGCCGTTTAACAAGATCAATGTTGTAAGAAATGTTCTGCCAGTTTGATGTGCCCACTATTACTCTGATCCTTTTAAATAATTGTTTAGAAAATAGCTGTCTGCCGCAAGGACAAAATATTCCGTTGCAACAGTTGCAATCACTGCGCCCATGATTCCCATTGAAGGTATAAGCATAATGTTTATAAGGATATTTATCACCAAACCAAACAATGTAACATAAAGATTCTCTTTGTATAATCCGAGTCCGTTAAGAGCGACGCCATAGAGATTGTTCAGTCCCATGCCGAGTGTGGCAATGGAGAGAACTTTCAACAGTGAAGATGATTCGCTGTACTTTACTCCGTAAAGCAACTCAACAAGGAAATCTGAAGCAAGAAAAATTGCTGCAAAACTGCAAATACAAATAATGAAGATTATGAAAGTGTATTTTGCCAGATAAAGTCTAACTGCAGATAATCTTCTGCCAAGATATGAGATCTTCGTCAAAGCCGGAGTAAGAAAGAATGTGTATGACAATGACGCAGCTTTGAAAATCCCATATGCTATGCTATAGATAGCGCTCTCTGCAAACCCCAACATCCCTGATATGAGCAAGATGTCAATCTTGTCGTACAGGAAGTTGAATGCAACTGCAGCTCCAAGCGGAACAACCGGGTATAAATATCTCAATCCGGAAAATCCCGTAAACCACTTCCATTCACCGCCGGACCTTTCCCGAATTCTGAATAACAACAGAAGCACTTGAACTATCGCTGTAACAAGAAGTATGACTAAATAAGGTACAGGGGACTCATATCCGGCATAATAAAAATAGAAAAGAAGAAGAAGTGCAGATATGCGAGAATACGAAACCGCTTCAAATTGTGAGCGATAGTCTTCTAATCCGGCCAATACCTTATTAAGCAGATTTGATACTGAGAACAAATAGACCGGGGCACAGATGAGCACCATCAGTGAGACCGGAATCTGATAAGCAGATTTTCCGATCACAACAGATAGCAAAAAAAAGAGCGGAAGCAATATCATGCTTAAAGATATTGCAGACGGGAGCAGCTTCCCTGCGGGTTTTCCGGAGGATATTTCTTTTTGAAGATGGATCGGAATTCCGAGATCAAACATTATAGCGGTGCCGTTTGCGACAGCAAGTGCAGTAATCAGTTCACCATAATTCTCAACATGAAATCTCCTTGCAATCAATATGAAGAAAAGGAAAAAGAATAACCTCTCAGCCAGAGAGTAGTAAAGGATAAATCTGCTTTCGGAAATGAACCGGAAAGTTCCGGCTATGCGGCGGCGATTTCTCATAATGTAATTATCCTGAAACTGCAATCAGGATAAACAGCAACTTGTTGTTTGTTGTATGCCGAAATTTCAGAGTGTTCGGATAATTCTTGCCGGAACTCCTGCTACTATGGTGCCGGGCGGAACGTCTTTGGTAACAACTGCTCCCGCACCTACTATTGCATCTTCACCAATTGTAATACCGCACATTATAGTTGCAGAAGATCCGATCGAAGCTCCATTCTTCACATAAGTCTCTACAACATTCCAGTCGGCTTCAGTCTGCATTTCTCCGGTTATACTTACAGCTCTTGGGATCTTGTCATTGATGAATGTTACATTGTGTCCGATGAACACATCATCTCCAATATGCACTCCCTCGCAAATGAAAGTGTGAGAGGATATTTTGCAATTCTTCCCAACGGTCGCATTTTTCTGAATCTCTACAAAGGTTCCAATCTTAGAATTGTCATCGATAAAGCATCCGTACAGATTTACAAAGTCATAGATCTTTACATCCTTGCCAAGCTTTACATTGTTGATGCTTTGCTTTGGATTAGGAATCACTTTGCACCTCTTCCAAACATCATCACCGGAAAGGTTTTGAAGATGAGTTGAAGGTCAAGCCACGGTGTCATGTTATTTATATAATATATATCGAGGATGACTGAATCTTTGAAGGAAACAGAACTTCTTCCCGACACCTGCCACACGCCTGTGCAGCCCGGAAGTACAATATGTCTGCGTTTGTGCCATTCGTCAAATGATTCATACTCGTATGGCAGGCATGGTCTGGGACCAACAAGACTCATGTCGCCTTTAAGAACATTATACAACTGAGGTAATTCATCGAGTGAAGTTTTTCTCAAGAACCTTCCAATGGGAGTAATCAGAGATTCGTCAACAACTTTGTTAGAGCCGATCACATATTTTTCACTGCTTCTTATAAAGCTCTTCATGTGTTCTTCTCGCTGTGCTTCGTTCTGACTGTTCCTGTACATGGATCTGAACTTATAAAATGTAAATGGTTTACCGTCCTTTCCAATTCGTGTCTGTCTGAAAAACACTTCGCCGGGAGATGAGAGTCTGACAAGAATTGTTATAATGAGAAATAACGGGGACAATATTATTAAACCGGCAGCTGATGCAAGGTAATCAAAAGTTCTTTTGTAGTAGTAGTTAAGATTATAGTTCACTTTTGGTGAAAGATCAACCACAGGAATTCCGGAATAGGAATCAGTTACAATCTTTTCAGGAACGATATTGAACAGTTCGGAAGTAAGCTTCACTGTTTTTTCAATATGATTTGCCCTGTCAATGAGTGACATGAGTTTATCATAAGAAATGTTATCAAGAGCAATCAGTATCTCATCTATGTCATACTCTTTGACTTTCTGTTCAAGGTCTTCGAGAGTTCCCAAACACTCCAGTTCTTTAAATACTTTTTCGCCTATTGGAACATCATCATCTATAAAGCCAAGAATTCTAATCCCATAGAAATTCTCAAATATAAATTTTTCCGCCAACAGTCTTCCGGGCTTGCCAGCACCTACAATAAGCACATTGCTGTTGTGCAAGATCTTCGTAAAGTTCATGTAGAATGGCCGCAAAAACATAATTCTCATTACTGCGATCCCTGACATTGCAATAACGAAGAAGGAGAGTACGAAGACTCTTGAAGAGAGGAGCAGGTTAAACTTAATTACAAATGAAAAAATTATGAGAATGAGTATCCCGTAAAGGAATGACTTGATGATTGCAGTAAGTTGAGTTGCTCTGGTGAGGAAAACATTGATCCTGTACAGATAATTATTCTGAAAGAGAAATATGAAAATTACTGAAAACACGAAGAAAGTTACAGAAGTGAGAATGAGATTTTCTTCAACCAGGATTTTCTTATTGAGAATAACGGCAGTCACATATTCTGCCACACGAAATGACAAAAAGACTATCATAAAATCAAAAAAGGCAAATACGTATTTATATCTTGGATACTTCATTATCTGATATGTACAGGATATCTTTTAGCTTTTGGAGAATAGTGCTTATAATGATTTGAAGAAATGTTTAATTTTTTCGCAAACATACCCTAATTGCTCTTCTGTAATGCCGGGATATATTGGCAATGAAACGCAATTGTTGGCCAAATCCTCCGTTTGCTGAAAATCACCGGCTTTGTATCCTAATGATGAAAAACAATCCTGCAAGTGCAATGGTATAGGATAGTGAAGCCCGGTCGAGATTCCATTCTCTCCAAGAAACTGAATAAGCTGTTCGCGCTTCGGAGATTTTATAACATAAAGATGATATACATGCCTTGCATAAGGCATCTCTTTTGGTATTATGAGTCCGTCAATTCCGGATAAGTGGGTGTCATAGAATTTCGCAGCAACTCTTCTCTGCTCAGTCCACTCCTTAAGGTGGCGGAACTTGATACCCAGCACCGCGCCCTGAATACCGTCCATGCGGTAATTATGACCAAATTCATTGTGATAATATTTTTTCTCTGAACCGTGATCACGCAAGAGTCTGAATCTTGAATCAAGTTCATCATTGTTGGTTGTAAGCGCTCCTGCTTCTCCTATAGCGCCGAGATTCTTGCCGGGATAGAAGCTGAATGATGCCGCCAAAGAAAGTGAGCCGGCAATTTTTCCTTTATACTCAGCAAAGTGAGCCTGAGCAGCATCTTCAAGTACCAATATATTTCTGTTCTTGCTTATTGAATTAATTGTGTCCATATCGGCTGTTTGTCCGAAGAGATGTACAGGAACTACTGCTTTGGTTTTGGATGTGATCTTTCTTTCCACTTCCGCAGGGTCTATGTTGTAACTGTCAGCTTCGCAATCTGCAAATACCGGCGTTGCTCCGCAAAGCGTTACACCCCAGGCGGTTGCGATGAATGTGTTGGCGGGGATGATCACTTCATCACCGGGACCTATACCGTTTGCCCAAAGTGCAAGATGATTAGCGTCCGTGCCGGAGCTTACTCCCGTGCAATGACTAACACCTATTTCCGAAGCAAAGTCGTTCTCGAAATTTCTGACTCCCGGTCCTAGAATGAATGAAGAGTTGTCTATGATGTTGCCAATAGAATCAAGTATTTCTTGCTTTAATTTTGAATGTAGAAGTCTGAGATCATTAAATGGAACCTGCATATTATTTGGCTGTCATTTTATTGTTAAACAATTCCTGAATTGAATATAGGGCAAAGTATGGTAAAGTGCCTGCGTATCTTCCTGCCATCTTTCCCGGCTGCTGAATGAGCCTGTAAAGCCACTCGAGTCCGGCCTTTTGCATTATCAGCGGAGCCCGCTGAATATCGCCTGTAAGAAACCGGAAAGCCGCTCCAACACCAATCATTACACCCTTGCAAAGCTTTGCATGATTCTTCATCATCCATACTTCCTGTTTGCCGCCACCCAGACTTACCCAGACGAAATCAGCAGATGCATCCTGCAATATAGAAATAATATTGTTATCAGTATCGTCTGTCCAATTTTCAAATGGCGGACTGAATGTTCCGACTATCTTTAAATTGTATTTGGAGTTTATTTCCTTTATTAATTTTGTCAGAGTTTCTTCAGTATCTCCAAGGAAAAAATGAGTAAAACTGCTTCCTGATGTTTCACCGAAGACGGCATGCATAAAATCCGGTCCGGCAACTCTTCCCATTCCGCTAACTCCCTTTGCTTCTGCAAGGAGTGAAATGGGTCTTCCGTCAGGAAGTGAGATATCAGAATTGTTGATCGCAAGTTTGAGCTCTTCAGAACGCCGGTAAGAGTTTACAATGTTGCCTGAATCCGTTACACAAATGTATGACGGCTTTCCGGATATGATCAATTCAAGAGTTTCTACAATTGCTGTTGTCATGTTGCAGACACTTACTTTCACTCCTTTTATGAAAATACTTTTCATGCGGTCATAAAGAAATTCATTCTAAAGTGTATTCATCGTTTCTTCAAATGTGCGAACAACGTTGTTGACATTTATCTCCTTGGTAAATGATTCTTCATACTTCTTTCTTGCTGCAATTCCAAGGCGGATCCTTTCTTCCTCATTCTCAATTAACTGTAATGCTGACTCTGCTATCTCTTCAGGATTGTTCGGATCTGTTAATATGCCATCGACGCCGTTAGTTATCATCTCGGGTATTGCCCCTATGCCCTTGCTTGAAATTATAGGAAGTCCAAAACCCATTGCATCTATCAGGACAAGAGGGCATCCTTCATATGGATATTTTGTCGGGAAAATGAGAATGTCAGTCGAACCATAAAATTCATTCAGCTTGTTGCCGGTAACGGAGCCGAGAAATTTGACCTTGCCTTCAAGTCCGTTTTCACTTATAATTTTATCGATCTGTGGTTTCAGTAGGTCTTTATCTGCTCCCCAGTCTCCGGCAACGGGAAAGATCACATTAGTTTTACTTCGGGCAATTATTGCAGCAGATTTCAAATAGTTTATGATACCCTTGCTTTCGAATAAGTTTCCAATGTAACTGATGTTCAGATTCTTGCCTCTTGATGCTGTATTGCTTTGAGGAATTATCACATCCTTTCCGTTAAGAAACGATACAACGCGCCGGACAAGTCCTTTAAATGTTGATTCGAGATCGCGAGTATAAACTATTGCGGTATCAACTTTTGACAGTGCAAACTCAATAAACTTACGACTCAGTAAATTGGAATGCGCATGAAATTCATCACGAAAATAACTTCCCTCATGAAGATGTATAACGATCTTTGCTTTGGAATAATAATGTGCAGTCAGAATGAATAAACCGTCACGCAGAAACGGAAGAAAGTTCGATGCAACCGGGATGTAAACCAGATCAGGCTTCATCTCCTTCAGTTTTTTCTTCAGACCATAGATCCCCTTAATTGCAAGTTCAATATTCTTTGTATCAAGCTTAGAAAGATTCTCCAATCCACGGTGATCTGAAATATCAACATGAGAGACGTCATACTTTTCTTTGACATGAGAATCAAGCAGTCCTGCGAAATAAACATTTGATCCGTGATATGGAGGCGGCAGACTGCCTATCATTAAGACTTTCTTCTTCAAAGGCATTGGTTACTTAATCTTTCTGACTGCGCTCAAGTTACTAATTCCCTTAGCCATTGAAAATTCAATCAGACTTCCTGTTGACATGATCGATCGCTTGCCGAAATCCATCTAACATTTTCTCAACCGAGCATTCATCCATGACTGTATCTAAAGCATTCGTTCTCATTTGTTCCAGATATGAAGGGTCATCACAAAGCAATTTCATCTTAATTGCAATATCTTCTTCGCTGCCATCTTTGGCAAGAAATCCGTTGATTCCATCTTTCAGATATCCGATACCTTCACCGTGAAAATATCTGTCTTTCTCTTGTGAAATTACCGGCGTGCCGAAACAAAATGAATGCACAACTGACAAGCCCAGCCGGCCGGGCATTACAAGTGCATCACTTGCATAAATCCATTTGCCTGTCTGCACATCGTCCAATATTTCTCCTCTGAAATCAATCTTTCCGGAAATGGTGCCAGCCAGTTGCTGAAGTGACACTGCTTCAGGACCGTCACCTATTATAGTCAGCTTTGTTTCAGTTGATTGATTGCTCAAAATGCCAAACGCTTTTATGAGCAAATCTATCTGCTTGTCTGCAAGAAGTCTTCCTACATATACGAAATGATTCTTTTCGCTTATCCCCAACTCTCTGCGTATTTGATCCCTTCCTTTCAGGTCTAATGATGTCTTGATTGAAGAGAGCGCAACCGTATCAAGTGTATTAGGCGCAACAAAATAGTGATCCTTCTTCCCGGAAAACCTTTCAACTTCCTCTTTCCCTCTATTCCAGTAAAAAATAACTGCATCTGCATTTTGGCACATCATCAGGCGGATCTTGTCGGCAAGTTTCTTCTTCGGATCAAAACCGCGAACAGGGTCATATCCAAAGCTCCATAGTATTAGCTTGAAGCCGAAAACTTTTCTCAAGAAGAATAATCTGTAAAGATTGAGATTGCCGATGTTGAAGACTGTAATGATGACCTGTGGCTTTTTTAAAGACAGAATATTTTTCAGATCAGTTGTAAATATCTTTGATGTTCCGGCCGGATAATAGTTACGGACTTCAAAAAAGTTTTCCGGTAAGTGAGCAGAGTCATTCTTAAGTGATTCACCTTTTGCAGGGTTGCCGTAAACTATTGTCAGATTCCTGAAGTGTTCTGAGAATCTCCTGAACACGCCGGTTCTGTAATGAGGAAGTATCCTCTGAATTATCATGACACGGATATTGCTCATAGATTTGTTATTCCGTATGATTTTATCCAAAGCTCCAGATTTAGAATCCGCCATAGCGGAAAGTTTGAATCGCTCCGGAATCTTTCTGTGATGTCATCAATGCTTCCTCTTTTATAAATGCTTCTTCTCTTAGTATATTCGGAGCTTAGAGTCTCTTTGATGAATCCTGCCAATTCAGATTCCTTTGCCCAGTCTTCAAATGGAGTCGCAAAACCGATCTTTCTTTTGCTGTTCACAACGTTTTCCGGAAGAAGATCTTTGAATGTGTCGCGGATTATTTTTTTTGTGATTCCGTCAGATAATTTGTTATTTGATGGAATTGAGAAAGCCAGCTCCATTAATCTGTAATCTATGAAGGGCGAGCGCATCTCAATTGAACTCTGCATAGATGAATGATCTTCGTAATGAAGTATCTGATTGAATCCCTGATAGGCAATATTGTACTTCAAATAATTATCAAGAGAGGATGAAGACATTCTGTTTCCAACAGGATTTTGAAATGACACGTAGTTTTGCTTTATGAAGTCGTTGCTCAACATGCCAAATATTTTTTCGGAATATTGTGATCTCAAACGGGAAGCATATCTTCTCGGGAGCAGTGCCTTGAGCAATTGTCCCGTAATGAATGTTGATGATAGATCCATTGCTGCAGAAGATTTCTTAAGTTGATCGAAAAACTTTCCGGGTTCTGCCAGGAGAATACCAAGCAGACAGTAGCCTATTATGTAACGGCCATAGCCTGCCCACGCTTCATCCGAGCCTTGCCCGTTAAGAACAACTTTGACTCCGCGTTTGCTTATCTCTTTCATTAAAACATAATGCGCAAAACTTGTTGAACTGAATACCGGCTCACCCATTCCGTAAACAAAATCAGGCAAGTGATGAGCAAGATTTTCAGAAGAGGGAGTAATGAAGTTTCCGGAAATATGAGGACACCGGGAAAGGATTTCCTTTATCTGTTCTGATTCATCATACCGGAATCCCGGAAACACCGCTGAGTATGCACTTACGGACTCATTGCTAAGGACGCCTTTTTCAATGAGCATATTTGAAACAGAAGCAATTATGCCTGAATCAATTCCGCCGCTAAGAAGAATTGATACAGGCACGTCACTTCTGAATCTCAGACTCACTGAATCAAATACCAACTCGCGCAAGTCTTCAGTAAGGTTGTTTCTGCTGTATTTTGTTTCCGGGAAGTCCCAGAATCTTTTAACAGAAAATGAATTCTGTGAAATCATCAGATTATGTGCCGGCTGAAGTTCACTAATATGCTGAAAGAAAGTTCTGCCGTCGTTTGTTCTGTAACCGTAGGCAAGGTAATTGAAAACCTTGCTATGATCTGCATTACTGCCAATGCCCAGTTCAAGTATTGCTTTGATCTCGCTGGAGAATATAAACCGGTTATTGTCTTTGTAAAAATAAAAAGGTTTTACGCCGAATCTGTCTCTTGAAGCAAACAGTTTTTTCTTCTTCAGATCATAGATCACAAATGCCCACATGCCGTTGAACAATTTAACGCATTCTTCTCCATATTCTTCGTATGCATGAATCACAACTTCGGTGTCGCATTTGCTTTTGAATACGTGTCCCTTGCTTATGAGCTCCGGCATAAGCTCTTTGTAATTATATATCTCGCCATTGAAAACTATAACGACTGAGTCGTCTTCATTGAACATCGGCTGATTGCCGAGTTCAGAAAGATCTATGATGCTGAGTCTTCTGAATCCGAGTGATATTGGATAGTCAACGAACACACCTTCCTCATCGGGACCCCGATGAGAGATTGCTTCATTCATGACCCTTATATTTGCGAAGTGGTATTCATCCGTTTTGCCGGAATCAAATCCACCGAAATGCAATATGCCGTTAATCCCGCACAATCTTCTCCCTTTGAAATTGGCTTTTAGTTTCAGCTATTACTTCAATTGTCCTGCAAGCATTGCTCTCATGAGTAAAATTGGCTTTCACTAATTCTTTTCCTTTGGCTGACATTAATTTCATCTGCTCAACATCACCGGCAAGATTCAGAATCTTATCTGACAGATCTTCAGCAGACAATGGTTCGGCAAGAACGGAAGGATAGCTGAGATTCTTTAATTCTTCTCCGCCGCCGTTGCCTTTGCAGGTGATGACAGGCAAACCTCTTGCAAGCGCTTCAATAAAAACGATACCAAAAGCCTCAGGAAAACTCGGAAGAATGAAGATGTCAGCTTCGTCAAGTGAAGCTCTGATCTCTTCCTGTGTTTTGGATCCTTCAAAGATAATCTTATCTGCTAAACCAAGTTCATTAACAAGAGATATATACCGGTCTTTCAATGGCCCGTCTCCTAATATATTCAGATTGAAATTCAGTTTGCTATTTATGAGCGACAATGCTTTGATCAAAATATCTATATTCTTTCTCTCTTCATGAAGGTGACTGACGCATACAAATCTTACGAAGTCATTACTGAATGTTTTGTCCTCAACAGCAATGTCAAAACTCTGACCAAGATAGACCAGCTCAATATTACTGAGCAAAGGGATCTCATTTATCAGCTCGGTTAGATTTGCCGTACTATGAACTATTACTCTGTTTGCATTTAGTATTGGTTTAAGAAATTTTTCGTAATCCTTTGGGAATAGTTTCTTAAGTGTAGGCAGATCCTCATGATGATCTATGATGAAAGGCAATCCAAGCTCTTCCGAGATCCCCGCTGCAACGGCTGCCCATGGACGAAGCCAGTGGCAGTAAATAATATCAGGAGAAAAGGAAATGATTTTGTCTTTCAGCTTTTGCCGGAACAGAGTGGTAATAATACTTTCATCTATTAACTCAAACCTGGGTCTTGGCAATGAGATATAATTCATATACTCTACACTCAGTCGTCCGCTTTTATATCCCGCAGTATTCTTGTTTTGCTTGAACCAGTTGAACAAGCCGTTTACACCTGAAGAAATTGCTTCACGCGGAGGAACAAATCGCAAAGGAACAATCACTTTCACATCACATTTATCTGACAATGATTCGGCATGCCTCAAAATAAACTCGCCTGTAAGAGGCTTGTAATTTGTGGGAAAGCATTCCGATATCTGAACTACTCTGGCCAAATTTGTCTAGTTCTCTTTAATTGCTGCAAAGAAGTATCCTGTTGAAGAGAACTTTTCATTCTTTCCCGGATTCGAGTTCATTTTGAGTTTCTTCCTGAAGAAGGGTGCATAAAGCTTGTACATAATTAGTTCCGGAAGAGAGAACAAAGTTTTAACAACAAAATTTTCTCTGAGTTTTGTAATACCAATCTTCTTGAATGCATAGAAGAAAAGCCTCATGAAAAAATAATAGAATATCAGGAATCCCGACGACAATGTCCCTCCCATTGAGTGAGTTGAAACAACTCTGAAGTTATTATCTTTCAATAGCTGTGAAAGTCCGTAATATGTATATCTTCTGTAATCATGCGGTTCTTCATGCAGAACATAAGTGAACGGGACAGAAATTAACAACACTCCTCCGGTCTTGATGACCTTGTTTATATTACTCATGACTTTTCTGTCATCCAATGTATGTTCCAATACTTCTGTGCAAATTATGCTGTCGAATGTGTCTTTATGAAAATGTTTATCTATGTCTTCTGCAAAGCATAGAACTTCAACATTTGAGTCTTTGTGAAGAGAGAAGGGGACATCACATCCTATAGACTCTGAACATAAAGAAGAATAAATATCGAAGTAAGGTTTGTTGCCGCACCCGAGATCAAGTAATCTTCCCTTTATGAGCGGGGAGAATTCCTGAAGTGTATCCAGAAGCAATGAATTCTTGAAATAGCTTTCCGCATAAGGAAATCTCAGCTTGTACTTTCCCTTAGAATATTTGATGTCTTCTTTGTTCAGTGGAATAGAAGTTTAAAGTTGCTCCAATATTTTTGGAACGAGAGCTTCAAGTGTATAGTCACGAAGGATTCTTTCGCGGGATATAGCAGCCATTTCCAATCTCTCTGTCTCATTTGAAAGATAGTACTCTGCCAGTTTTCTTAACTCACTTTTCGACTTGAATGAAACGATCTCATCTTTCTCGAACAGTATATCCAGATCACTTTTGTATTCTGCGATGACAAAGATCCCCGACGCCATTCCATCAAATACTCGTGTTGATACTCCATTTACAACGCCGGAATTTACCGTGACAGGATATATCTTTGAACAGTTACAGGCAGCATTAACTTCATTAGCATTAAGTCTGTTGTTTATGAAATTTCTTTTTAGCTCCGGAAAATATTCCAGAACTTCCAGCCACAGATTATCTCCGAAGAGCTTAAAATCAAGATCTGATAAAACACTTAGCACTTCTGCTCTCTTAATTCCCCAGGAATTCAGGAAATAACCGGTGCCTATAAAAATGATGTCGGAAGAATAGGATTGTACTTCCTTCTCAGAGGGAACAAAAGGGAAGAATACTGTCGGGTCAGTTCCGATAGGGGAAAATATTATTTTGCGTGCATCCAGCATTTTAAGTCCGGGTATCCACCCTGTATCAGGAACAATAATCGCATCACTTGCCAGGACAGTGAGAAGGAAAGTTTTCTTACCCGGCAAAAGATATCCCGGGTCATCGCCAAGAAATGTCACAACTGTTGAACCGGACTTCTTGAAAAAAGATATTGTATCAGGAGTTATGAGGCAATCGTTATATATGAAAATGAGGGAGGGCCTGTCACGGTCATAGTCTTTAATGAGATTACTGTTAACTACGGAGATATACTTTGCACGAAGAGAGTTATCTATCCTTCTTGGAAATCTGTGGAAGTAGTTGTTGGCTCTTTTCCAATATCCGGGATAGAGTGAGTGAATATTCACATAGCTTACAGAATGACCGCACTTCTCAAGAGCCCTCGAAAAATATTTTTCGAAGGGTCCCAGTTCCTGTTCACCCAGAACCCAGGTTGTTTCATGCTGCATTACTGTATTCTATATTGTCTTCCGTGTCTTCCTTTGCAATGTTAATTAAGATGTTGGCTAATGCAAAAAGCATTGCTCCGCTTGCATTATAGTAAAACATATCAATGCTGAATATGCTCATAAATACTAGCATCAACATTACGCACAACAGGCAGGTGAACAAAATGTAGTTGCTCCTGAGGAAAGGTTTTATGTTATCAAGATATTGCTTTACAAACATCCCCAGCATAAAGATTCCGGAACCCCCGAAAATCGTAACAAGGTTTGGAATTCCAAGATCGTTAGTAACCAGTTTTCTAGTAATGCCCGAGAAACCAGCCCCGAACAACGGATACTCAAACCATACGCTTATCATCCTGAGAAGAATATATTCACGGCCAAGAAAGGATGAATCTGTCTTATCTGCCAGGTCATTAATTGAGTTTATCCGAAGAAGGAAAATATCAAAAATTTTATTGAATGTAGAAGAAGTAAAAAACAGAATAAATCCAATGAAAGCAAATGAACCAAGCATGAATGCAAGCTTTGAAGTCACATTTTCGGTTCTTCCTTTCTTTGCAAGAAGCATAGCAGACAAAATTATCAGAAAAAATACAAAGCCAATTATCCATATTCTGCTTAGCGTAATCATTATTGAAAGGATATAAGCTCCGATGAGTATCATTCCGTAATTTTTCTTCTCGGTAAAATAATAATATGTCCCGAAGAAAAGATTGAACGGTAATAGGTAACCAATTCTTGACCAAATATATCCAGTCTTTATGCCTCCAAACTCAACTGCAAACGGATCTTCTCCATAGAACTGGCTATATTTTTCGAGAAGACGTATTGGAACTCTCTTCTGCATCAGGTATTCGTAAACCTGTACGGCAAGAAATATAAAGACGAGAGATGTAATTGCTTTTTCAAAAAAATTCAATTCTTTCATCCCTGTTATCGTAACAACCAGATAGGGGAGAAAGAGAAAATTACCAAGAGGCCTGATAACACTTATCATATCCTTTGCGGAAAACGAAGAAATAAGAAATGGAATTATGATCGCAATTAGGCAAAGAGCGATCAAAAAGATTATTGATGCTTTGTAATTCAGGTATTGAAGTCTTTCACGCCTTAAAAAAATTGTTATCATCAAGGCAATCCAGAAAAGATCCATAAAATAAACTGTCCCAATGCCCCCAAAGTCTCCGATCTCAAGATTCGGATTCACATATACAAATTCACCGAAATTGGTAACTACCATAAGACTAGTTATTATCCCTGATCTATAATCATAGAGAAGAAGAACAAGAATTGCTATAGTCAAAAGATAAACGGCGAACATCTGAGTTTTTTAGATTTTATGTTTCTTTGCCAGTACTTTGTAATCATCAAGGGTGAGGTCTAGCACGATATTGTCCCAATATTTGCCGCTACGGAATAATGACTCTCGGATTCTGCCGGAAATTTTGAATCCTGCTTTTTGTGAAGAGACCAGGCTTGCCTTGTTATACTCGCCAATCCTTGCGTGAATGCAATGAATGTTGAGGCTTTCAAAAAGATACTTGAAAATCATATGAAATGAATCTATGGCGAAACCTTTTCCCCGATAAGCAGAGAATATGTCCAGTCCCATTTCTGTGCATCGATTGATTTCGTCAAGTCCCTGAAGCTTCCATACTCCGATTGCATTCGCGGGATCTTTGTGGAAGATTACAAATACAGTGTTGTTCCTGCTTGATGAGATACTTTCAAACCATTTGTTCTGCATGGTTTCCGTTATGATACTTGGATCCCTCAGCATCAAAAGGATTGGTTCCTGATTATGTTCATCTCTTATCAGGTCCAGGTCGCTTCTTTCAACTGACCTGAATCCGATGTCTTTGAATCTTATCAAAAGCTTCTATTGAATTTTGAATTGAAAATATTGAATTATAGTTCAGCAAAAAAGTTAAAAGGCAAATCGGGCACTGATCAGCTCTTCACTCTGAAATAAGTATCTCTCAAGCCATCAAAGAAATTTGCCGGGGAGATGAATTCACTTACTCTTGTCTTTCCGGTCACATCAGCTCCATTCAGAAGTATGAACCCTCCTATAATTGTGATCACTGCCACGCATGGAAGTACCATAGCTGAACCGGTTAGACCGAACGCATAGATTAGCGCAAAAGAAAGCACAACTGATGAGATCATGGAGATCAAGGTCAGGATTAGCAACTTTCCAAACTGATTTAATGCAAGTAGCATCAGCCCAATGAACATGACCACCGGCCATAACGCTATCGTGAGAGAGAACCACCTTAGTATCGGTATTGCCTCTGCAAATTCATTGCCGAACATAACCAGTGTGATCTTTTCTGAAAAGAGGAATGTGATTAATCCGAGTATGATACCTGCTGTGAGAAATGCATAAAATATTACGCTTGCTCTTCCTCTGTTGCTTTCAGATGACTGCTTAATATTTTTCAGCAGTACCGGCATCATTGCATAGCTCATTCCCTGAACTACAGTAAGGAGTATTATGTATATTTTGTAAGATGAGTTGTAAAGTCCGACTGCATGCTCTGTGAGAAGCATTCCGGTTATCAGTATTATGAAAGAGGATGTTATTCCTTCTGCCTTTGATGACAATCCAAGTTTGTAAGCTTCTTTCAATGTTTGAAAATTCTTCTTCAGGTTCAGATCCAGCTGTAACCTGTGATTCCTTCGGTATGGAACGAATAGAATTAGTCCCGTTATAAATGCCTGAATCACTGATATGATTATCAAAGTTGTTACCGAAGGTTTAACAGCAAAAAAAGTAAATACCAATGAAGCATAGACTACCTGCCCGGATAATTCTGCAAGCGAATTATAATAAAGCTTGTTGGATGCAAGATAGAAGTATTTGATCGCGATGATCTGAGGAATGAATATGAGGGAGAAAAGTAGAATATTCAGAAATTTGTCCTGTTCAAGAAAGATCAAACCGGAAATAAGAATAACTGTGTATGATGCAATTGCCGTGATGATCTGAAGTGAAATGATCCTTCCTATCACATCCTCGCTTCGCTCTTTCTCACAAAGCCGGTTAGTTCCGTAATTCAGATATCCAAAGTCAATGAAGAAACCATAATACGAAACAATAACAAACAGATATGAGAAAGCTCCGTAACCTTCGGGTCCAAGTGTTCTTGTAATGAAAGGAAGCGTAAGCAGACCAAGCAGCCGGGATACTGAATCAACACCGATCTTGGATATGAAATTAATGATTATTCTCAAATCTTATTCGGCGTTCTTTCTTCTCCATGAAACTGCCTCTGCAAGACTTTCCGGGTCTCCAATGTCTATCCACATTCCTTCATATAAAATAGGATTAGAACCAGGGCTTTCAATAAGCTGCTTGTCGCTTGTGAGCTTCAGAGTATTCCTGATAATGAACGGAGCAATGACACCAAACTCAAACGGAGTCGAAGGCTTGTATGCAAAAGTGTTCTTGCCGGGATCGTAGTTTCCCATCTGACGCAACTTTGATCTGCTGATCTTATTGCTGATAGAGAACACAAAATCGGCTTTTAGTTTTGTGAATTTTCTGATAAGCGGATCAATCTTTATTTCGCTGATATTGTCGGAAGGTACCAAAACTCCGTGTGCAGTTGTTCCTGTTTTTTTCTTTATGAAATCCCAGCCCGAATACATATCCTTGACGAGTTTGTCGTTCTGAATCAATGTAGGATAGCCGGCTTTTCGAAAAGCTTTGTCATTTTCTTTGTTGGTTAGAATCAGGATGCTGCTGATGAGTCTTGACTGCTGAAGTTGTTCAAGCCCAAACATGAATACCGGTTTGTCATATACCGGAACCAGCGGCTTAGAGATGTATTCTGAAATCTTGCCGAGACGGGTACCTCTGCCTCCGCAAAAAAGCACACCTAAAAATTCTTCCATAATACTTCAGTTCCTTTTGAACTGAACTTAACATCAAGAGCTATGAAATTGGGATACAACTCATACTTGATTTTCTTCTTTGCAGCCGGGTCTTTGACAAAGGCAAGCAAAAAGCCGCCGCCACCTGCCCCGAGTATTTTTCCGCCGGTAACTCCTTTGCTTCTCAATGTTTGGTAAAGCTGGTCAATGAACGGATTGGTTGTTTGATTATTTGTTGCTTTCTTCAACTGCCAGCTTTCATGAAGCAGTTTGCCAATGTTTGCGAAATCAGGTTTCTTAGCTTCGAGTGAATCAAGAAATTCATGAGAAAGTACTTTGAGGTTCCTGAAATACTTCAGCATTTTTTCATCAAGAAGATTATTTCCAAGCTTTGACTGTATTACTTTGATCTCACGTGCCATGTTTGTGAATACAAGGAACATCCTGTCTTCAAGGTGTTTCAGGTTATCGCTTGAAATGTTTACCTTTCTTACTTTCACTCCCTTCTTGTCAAAAGTAATGCTGTTAAATCCGCCGAATGAAGTTGCATATTGATCCTGCCTGCCGCCAATTGTTCCTGCATCTGACTCCAGTTTGTAGGTCAATTCTGCATGCATTGCCGGAGTGCCGGTCTTCTTATCGCGAAGCGCGCTGCAACCTTTTATGAGTGCGCTCATCATAGCAGATGAAGCTCCAAGTCCGCTGCCTGTTGTCATTACATCCGAAGTAAGTATTACCTCAACTCCTTTAAACAATCCAAAATTCTCAAGCGCAGTCCTCGCGTAATTATGCTTGATCCTGCTTGTTATGGACTCGGTTTCTATTTCGGCGTGATGCACGCGGACATTCGAATCAAACATGTCCTTTATTGATACATAATTGTAAAGGTTGACTGTGGTTGATACAACATGTCCCTGCTCACCATTCATGTAATATGATTCGAGATCCGTGCCGCCGCCTGCAAAGCTGACACGAAGAGGGGAGCGGAGATATATTTGCCTGTTGTTATACAGCATCAGATCTTTCCTTCCAATAAATATTCAACATATTTTCTTGTGCCTTCTTCAACAGTTACTTCCGGTTCAAATCCTAGCATTGTCTTGATTTTCATTATTGACGCACACCTTCTTCTGACAAGATGAGGATCTGAATCAATGTGCTTTACATTTGCCTTTTTGCCTAGTTGCTTCTCAATGATTTCCAACACTTCTTTCAAACTTGTTTCCTTGCCGGTGCCCACATTGAAATGCTCATTTTTCACATTGTCATTGAACAAGGCAAGCACATTCGCCCTTGCGGCATCCGATGAATGCACAAGATCAAGTGTCTGCTCTCCGTCACCATACATAATAATTTCCTGATCATTATGTATCGCATGTATCCACTTCTGAAACACCTGTGTATAAAACGCTCCAAGACCCTGGCGTTCGCTGTATATGTTGAAATATCTGAATCCGACATACGGTACATTATGCGAGTAAGCCCATGATTGCATCAGTGCTTCCTTTGCGATCTTCGTTGCGCCATAAAGCGTTCTGTTGTCAAAGGGATGATCCTCCGTTACCGGCACTTCCCGCGGATCACCATAAACAGAAGCTGAAGAACCGTACGTGAGTTTCTTTACACCAAGCTCGTAACATGCCTGAATAATGTTGAATGTACCCTGAATGTTTGTTTCAATTGACTTGTGCGGAAACTTGTTCGAATCCATAATCATCAAAGATGCCTGATGAGAAACATATTCCGGCCGGTGCTTTTCAAAGGCATATCTTACCATCTCAATGCTTCCAATGTCAATGGTTTCAAGCTCAATGTTTCCTGATTGTACATGATGCTCTATGTTCCTGAACTTTCCGTTGTAAAAATTATCTGCAACCACAACCTTATGACCAAGCTCAATGCATTGATCAGCTATGAAAGAACCGATGTTGCCCGCGCCCCCTGTAATGAGTATGGTTGACATTTTATCGCTTTAGCTTATTTACCATTTTTGTGAGCAAGCCTTTCGCTGTAAATAAATCGCAAAGCATCAGAAACATAGTCGAGATCCTTCTTGGTATATTTTGTGCACAACGGGATTGAAAGAATTCTGTTCATGAGCCATTCGGCGTTTTCAAGCCTGACATCAGGATACCTTTGTTCATAAAAATAATTCTTATGCACCGGATAAAAATGGAGATTAGTTCCTATGTTCAGTTTCCTGAGCTCAGCCATCAGTATATCGCGGTCCAGATCATCGTCAAGTATCTTTACAACATAAACATGGTTTCCCCATTTGCCTCGCGGAGTTTCGTGGATAGGAAGTTCAAGCCACTCTATGTCTGCTAAGATGTCATTGTAATGTTTGACAAGCTTGTTTCTTTTATCAAGCAGCTCAAACTTTCTTGCCATTTGAGCAATACCAAGCGCAGCCTGAAGATCGGTAAGATTGAATTTGTAACCAGGAACAATGCACTGAACATGAGGACTTGAATTTTCTGCAGAATATCTTTTCCAGGAATCTTTCGGCAATCCGTGATATGACCAGATCCTGCAATGCTCTGCAAGCTCATCATCATTGGTTGTAATGATACCACCGTCACCTGTTGTAAGATTCTTTGTAGCATAAAAACTGAAACATGACATCTTGCCGAATTGACCGATCATTTTGTCATCAAAAGATGAAAAGACTGCATGAGCGGCATCATAAATTACAGGTACGCCGTATTCTTCTGAGAATCCGTCAATTTTTTCAATATCGGCCGGAAGTCCGGAGTGATGAACAGGAATAATTGCTTTGATCTTTGAGCCGTACATTGACAACAATTGCTCTACATCATCAGTACAGATGTTAAGAGAATCTTTTTCTACATCACAAAAGATCGGAGTGGCACCTAGTTGTTCAACAATGTTTGCGGTTGATTGCCAGGTAATTGTAGGAACTATTACGTAGTCTCCTTCGCCTATACCGAGGACTTTTGCGGCAATGAAAAGCGAAGTAGTACAAGAACTTGTTGCAATGGCATGTTTCACACCGTGATACTCCGCAAACAAATTCTCAAACTCCCTGACTTTCGGTCCTACGCTGATCCAGCCGGAGTCAAGACACTCTGATACCTGATCTCTTTCAGCATCTGTAATGTCCGGAATTGCCAGAGACAAAAATTCTTTTCTCGCCTTCAATTAGTATTGTCCTTGTTATAAGTAGTTTGTATTCGAATCCTTTTCTGAAAGTATAGGAGCTTCAACTGGCCATGGAATGCCAAGTTTAGGGTCATCCCACTTTACACCTTTCTCATTCGCCGGATCATAATACTCAGACATCTTGTAGTGAAAAATACATGAGTCACTCAGCACCAAATGTCCATTCCCGAATCCAGGCGGTACAAGCACCTGATGCCTGTTCGCATCATTGAGGTCAAACGATATCCATTTCAAATACTGTGGCGAACGGCTTCTCATATCTGCAACCACAAAGTAGATCTTTCCATGCATGCATTGAATCAGCTTCCAGGTCTTGTCATCATAGTGAATTCCTCTTAGTACGTTCCTTTTCGAAGTTGAAATGTCATCACGAAGGAATTTTATTGTTATTCCGTTTGTCTCGTAATCTTCGATGTTGTATGTCTCAACATAGGTTCCTCTGTGATCTTCAAACCTCGATGGCTTGATAAGCATCACTTCTTCAAGCAGAGTCTTCTCAACAGTTATGGGCATCCTGCTTAAGTGTTGTCAGTAGCCTTTTTTCTTAACAGAGTCGCAATCGGCTTTCACCATGATTGTTACCAGCTCTTCGAATGTTGTCTTTGGTTTCCATTTAAGTTTCTTCTTTGCCTTAGTAGGATCTCCAATCAAAAGATCAACTTCTGTCGGACGGAAGTATGACTTGTCTATTTCAACGAGCACTTTGCCTGTTTCCTTATCTTTGCCGACTTCATTTACCCCTTTACCTTTCCATGCTACTGTTATTCCGATTTCCTTAAACGCAAGCTCAATGAACTCTCTTACTGAATGGGTCTCTCCCGTGGCAAGCACAAAATCCTCCGCCTTATCGTGTTGAAGAATTCTCCACATGCCTTCGCAAAATTCAGGGGCATAACCCCAGTCTCTCTTTGCGTCAAGATTTCCCATGTGAAGGGACTGCTGAAGTCCGTGCTTAATTCTTGCAACTGCTCGTGTGATCTTTCGCGTTACAAAAGTTTCACCTCTTCTCGGTGACTCGTGATTGAAAAGAATTCCGTTACTGGCAAAAATGTCATACGCCTCCCTATAGTTCACAACTATCCAATATCCGTAGATCTTTGCAACTCCGTAAGGACTTCGGGGATAGAAAGGTGTAGTTTCGGTTTGAGGAACTTCCTGCACCTTGCCGTACAGCTCGCTTGTTGACGCCTGATAGAATTTCACTTTTCTGAGTCCGGTCTCACGAATAGCATCAAGGAATCTTAAAGTTCCGAGCGCATCAACCTGTGCAGTATAGTCAGGCACTTCAAATGAAACTTTTACATGACTCTGAGCAGCCAGATTATATATTTCATCCGGTTCAATTTTCTCAAGCAATCTGTTCAGACTACTTGTATCTACAAGATCTCCGAAATGAAGAAAGAGTTTTTTGTCAATAACATTTTTGTCAGCGTAGAGATGGTCTATTCTCTTAGTGTTGAATGAACTGCTTCTTCTTATTATTCCGTGAACTTCATAGCCTTTGTCAAGAAGTATTTCGGTAAGATAGCTTCCGTCTTGTCCGGTGATCCCTGATATGAGAGCTTTTTTCATTTTAGATTTTGATTTTGAAATTCTGATGTTACTTGTTCAAAACATCTGCGATCGTCTTAACGGTAAATTTGATTTGCTCCTCAGTAAGCTCAGGATAGATTGGAACGGCGATTGAATCATCTGCACACCATTCCGAAACAGGGAAGTCACCCTTCTTGTATCCGAGATAAGCAAAACATTCCTGAAGATGAAACGGAACAGGATAATAGATTTCAGTTCCGATTTCATTTTCTGTCAGGTGTTTCCTGACTTCGTCTCTGCCTTTGACTCTAATCACATACTGATTGTAAATGTGATCATGGCTTAATCCTTTATCTGCATACACAGCCTTAGGAAGCAGCACTTTGTTCTTGTTGTCATATTCAATCCTTCCGGTCTCTTCAGCAAGTCCTTCTTCAATAAAGAACTTTGTGTAAAGTGAAGCATTCTTCCTTCTGCCTGCTGTCCATTTATCAAGATGCGGAAGTTTCACATTCAGTACGGCTGCCTGTATTGCATCAATACGGAAATTACCGCCGATTATTTTGTGATAATACTTTGGCTTTCCTCCATGAACACGCAATATCCTGAGCTTTGCCGCAAGCTCATCATCGTTCGTTGTCACAAGTCCTCCGTCACCAAAACATCCGAGATTCTTGCTCGGATAAAATGAGAAGCAACCGATATGTCCGATGTTGCCGAGTTTCCTTCCGTCTTTGTATTGAGTACCGATTGCCTGTGCGGCATCTTCAATTACTTTGAGATTGAATTCACTCGCTATATTCATCAGCTCATCCATCTCGGCGCTCTGTCCGTAAAGATGAACCGGAACAATTGCTTTTGTATTTTTTGTAATGAGCTTTCTTACTGAAGCAGGGTCAAGGTTAAATGTAAACGGATCAACTTCGGCAAACACAGGTTTAGCGTTAAGTCTGCTTACCACTCCTGCGGTTGCAAAGAATGAATATGTAGGCATTATTACTTCATCTCCGGGCTTAATGTCTATTGCCATTAGAGCAATAAGCAATGCATCTGTTCCTGATGAAACACCGATCGAATGTTTGCACTGAAGATATTCGTTCAGGTTTTTTTCAAGAAGTTCAACTTCGGGTCCTAATATAAGACTCTGTGATTCAGCCATCCTTATCAGAGCCGCATCAATATCATTCTTGATTGATTTATACTGAGCTTTCAGATCGAGCAATGGTACTTTCATTTTCGTTGTTTAATGTTCTGATAAATTCGTTTAACCGGCATCGATGAGTCTTCTGCCAATGCTTCTGTAATAGAAGCCAAGTTCCTTCATGTGGTTCAGGTCATAGAGATTCCTTCCGTCAAAGATCACTTTTGATTTCATTAGTGAACCGATCTTGTCAAAATCCGGTGATCTGAAGAGTGTCCATTCGGTTGCAATTACAAGAGCATCAGCATCTTTCAGTGCTTCATAGTGATCATTAACAAAGCCTAACTTATCACCAAGAAGCTTCTTCACATTTTCCATTGCTTCAGGATCATGCGCCACGATGGTTGCGCCCTCTTCAAGAAGATCCCTGATAATATATAATGACGGAGCTTCTCTTACATCGTCTGTATCAGGTTTGAATGCAAGTCCCCACAAGGCGATCTTCTTTCCTTTAAGATCCCCTCCGAAGTAATCTTTGATCTTTCCCACAATGATCGTCTTCTGCCTGTCATTAACTCTCATCACGGAATCAAGTATCTCAAAGTCATATCCGATCTGTGATGCAGACTTGTGAAGCGCGCTTACATCTTTCGGGAAACAGCTTCCGCCGTATCCGATGCCGGGAAACAGAAATCTCTTCCCGATTCTTGTATCGCTTCCCATTCCTATTCTGACCAGGTCAACATCAGCTCCGATCTTTTCACAAATGTTTGCAATCTCATTCATGAATGTAATTCGTGTTGCAAGATATGAATTTGATGCATACTTGGTAAGCTCCGAAGATCTTTCATCCATGAATATTATGGGATTGCCTTGTCTGACATAGGGTGCGAAAAGATCTTCGAGTGTCTTTCTTGCCCTCTCTGATCTTGTTCCGATAACAATTCTGTCCGGCTTCATGAAGTCATCTACCGCAAGACCTTCACGCAGAAACTCAGGATTTGAAACGACATCAAATTCAACATCAGTATTTTTTGAAATTGCCTCTCTCACTCTGTCAGCAGTGCCAACAGGTACTGTACTCTTGTTGATGATGATCTTATATCCCTTGATGATCTTTCCAAGATCATCTGCAACTTTCAGAATGTATGATAAATCTGCTGAGCCGTCTTCTCCGGGAGGAGTTGGCAGAGCAAGGAAAATCACATCGGCAATATCTGCAGCTTCTTTAAGATCGGTAGTGAACCTTAGCCTGCCTGCCTTTACGTTTCTTTCGAATATAGTATCAAGGTCCGGCTCATAGATCGGCATGATATTGTTTCGAAGTTTATCAACTTTTTCTTTATCAATATCTACACAGATCACATCATTACCGGTGTCAGCAAGGCATGTTCCTGTAACAAGCCCTACATATCCTGTTCCTACTATAGCTAACTTCATTTATTTGAACTCCCTTTATTAATTAATTTCTTTTACAATTCCGTTTTCAAGTTTGTAGCTCTTGCCGGACTTGCTGCAATGAGCTTGTCCGTTCTGATCAAATTCAAGTCGCGTGCCGGCTTCGCTTACCCATCCGATTACTCTTCCGGGATTGCCAACGATCAGCGCATAGTCGGGAACGTCCTTCACAACAACAGAGCCTGCACCTATAAGGCAATGTTTGCCAACAGTTATTCCGCAGACTATTGTTGCATTTGCTCCGATCGATGCTCCTTCCTTAATGAGAGTGTTGATATAAAACTCTGCACCTCTCTGCGGATATTTACACTTCGGCACCAATATATTTGTGAATACCATAGAAGGTCCGCAAAAGACATAATCTTCAAGTGTTACGCCTTCATATATAGAAACATTGTTTTGTATCTTGCAGAAATTACCAATAACCACATTGTTCGCAACATTAACATTCTGTCCCAATGTGCACTTATCGCCAATCTTTGCTCCCGGTTGTATATGAGAAAAATGCCAGATTGAAGAACCATTTCCTATCTGAACATTATCATCGACAACAGCAGTGGGATGTACTTTATAATCAGCCATAGATTTTTTTGTTTAGTCGTTTGTTAATTCTTGCTGTGCTCTTTCAAGTGTCTCCAGCACTTCTATTGCATTCACTCCGTCTGTCCTTGGGATTTTCCCTTGTTCAATGCATTCTATGAAGTGCCTTTGTTCAAGCTCAAGCGGGGAAGTGCTTTCGAAATCAATCGATTCAAATTCCGAGTCTATCTTAACGGGCGTGCCGTTGACAAGCTCGAATCCTTTTCGGTAAAATTTCAGCTTATCTGTTTTCACAGAATCTTCGAATACGATCATCGACTTGTCTCCGATTACTACCAGACGCTGTTCTTTGAATGGATGCAGCCAACTGACATATATATGAGCATGTATATTGTCTTTGAAATTCAGGTAGGTCAGAGTTGTGTCTTGTATCCCTTCCTGCACAAAGATTGCGCCGGTTGCCTTTACTTCTTCCGGAATGCTTCCCGCAAAAAATTGTATAACAGATATGTCATGAGGTGCAAAACTCCAGAGAATATTCTCCTCGGTTCTGATAGTTCCAAGATTGAGACGGTTGCTGTAAATATACTGAAGCTTGCCAAGCTCGCCTTTGTCAAGATATTCCTTGATCTTGAGAATTGCAGGATGATATAGAAGAAGATGTCCGACCATAAGAACAAGCCCTTTCTCCAAAGCAATCTTGTTTAATACCTTTGCTTCGGATGAACGCAGTGTTATAGGTTTCTCAACTAGAACATGCTTTCCAGCTTCAAGCAGTTTCTTTGTAATGTCAAAATGAGTTTCAGCTGTGGTAGATACTATCACTGCGTTAACAGAGTTGTCATTGAGCACATCGTCAACTTCAGTTGTGAATACACACTCCGGTGCAACTTCATTTACCTTATGCATGCTGTCCGGATTGCTGTCACAGCAAAGTTTTAGTCGTTCACCGAATATTGCATGAGCAGTCCTGACATGATTGAGACCCCATTTGCCGCATCCGATAACGGCAATATTAAGTTCACTCATTAAGCCTTGTACAGTTTCTTGCCTTTGAACTTCTTAAAGGCATTTCTTGTGTCAACTATGATCTTCGCATTTTCAAAAATATGCTTGTAATCATAATATGAATGATCTGTAGAAAGCAATACCAGATCATACTTTGCAATGTTCCCGGCGGTCAGCTTTACTGATTTCTTGTTGAATTCATATTTTCTCAGCTTTGGAATTGTAGTAACATAATCGTCACTGTAATCTACCGTCGCTCCCTCATCCTGAAGAAGCTCAATCAACTTAAGAGAAGGGGATTCTCTCAGATCATCAATGTCCTTTTTGTAGGAAAGACCAAGCAGCAATATCTTTGATCCGTTGATGCACTTCTTGTTCTCATTCAAGGCATGATAAACTCTGCTTACAACATATTCCGGCATTGAAGTATTCACTTCTCCGGCAAGTTCAATGAACTTGGTTGCCACTTCATATTCCCTTGCTTTCCATGTGAGGTAAAACGGATCAATCGGAATGCAGTGTCCGCCTAATCCAGGACCCGGATAGAATGCCGTAAATCCAAAAGGCTTAGTGGAAGCCGCTTCAATTACTTCCCATACATCAATTCCCATCTTATCAAATACAACCTTCAGTTCATTTACCAATGCAATGTTTATTGACCTGTATATATTCTCAAGCAACTTGGCAGACTCTGCTGCTTTTGTTGATGATACGGGAACAACTTTCACAATGACCTTTTCATATATCATGGTTCCGATCTCTAAGCACTCTTTTGTTACTCCGCCGATTACTTTCGGAATCGTTGCTGTCGAATATTTTTCATTGTTCGGGTCTTCTCTTTCAGGTGAAAAACACAGATAGAAATCTTTGCCAACCTTAAGTCCCTTTTCCTCGAAGATCTTCAGTAGAATCTCATCAGTCGTTCCCGGATAAGTTGTACTTTCAAGCGAGACGAAATGTCCTTTGCGAAGGTGCTTTGCAATAGTGTGAGCCGTATTCTCAACGTAACTCATATCCGGCTCCCTGTTGGCATTCAGCGGCGTTGGAACACAAATAATAATGGCATCCGCTTCTTTCAATCTTGAAAAATCAGTTGTAGCAACCAGGCATTTGCTGTTTACTGCATCTTTGATCTTTTCAGACGGGATATGCTTTATGTAAGAAGTTTTATCTTTGTTTATTCTGGTGATCTTTGATTCGTCAAGATCAAATCCAATAACCTTGATTCCCTTTGCGGCAAATTCCAGTGCGAGCGGCAATCCAACATAGCCCATGCCTATTACTCCTACTGAAAAATCATTTGCGGCAACTTTATTTTTTAAGCTCAATCGTATCCTTTCAGTCATTTGTTTGGATGAATTTTGTGTGCATGAATGTTTTTCAAAATCAGAACTTTACACTGCTTGATGCTGACTTCTCATCCGGCTTGGTGTAGTAATAATAGTAATTGTAGTAATAGCCGTATGAGCTCTTGAAGCTGAAATTATTGAATACTACTCCGAGAAAATTGTGAGGATTCATGGAAGAAAGTTTTTCACAAGTCCTGTAGAATGCCTCTGCCGGGGTCTTTCCTGCTTTTAAAACCAGAATCGTTCCGTCTGTTATTCTGAATAGAATCTCCGCATCCGTAACAGATATAAATGGAGGAGAATCAATTATTATGAAATCATATTTTGACTTCATGAGATTCAAAAAGTCGTTCATCTGTTTTGATCCAAGTAATTCAGATGGGTTCGGAGGAATTGTTCCGCTGGTAATCACAAAAAGATTATCTACTTTTGACTTGCGTGTAATTTCTTCGAGTGATGCATTGGAAAACAAATAATCGCTCAAGCCCGGATACCTGTCATACTCAAATACGCTGTGAACCCTGGGCTTTCTCAGGTCGCAATCAAGAAGCAGTACTTTCTTGTTCATCTGCGCAAGACTTCCCGCAAGATTGATGGAAATTGTTGTCTTGCCCTCCGAAGGAACAGAACTTGTCAGTAAGATTGTCTTTATTGGTGTCTCTTCAAGTTTTGAATACTGAACTCGGGTCCTCAAAGCTTTAAATGCTTCTGATGGAGGTGACTTCGGTTTAGTTGCAACAATGAATTCATTCTTTGGAGAGGGGTTTGCTTTTATCTCCTCTATTGCGGGTATCCATGAAAGTACGCTAAAGCCTTTGGCCTCAATTTCATCCGGACTCTTAACCGTGTGATCAAGGTAATTTCTTGCAAATGCGAAAGCCAGACTAAGTCCTAATCCAAGAAGAGTTCCCATAAAAATAATAAGCATCCTGTTTGGCTTTGACGGCTTTGATGCAACAATGCCGGGCGCTATGACCAATACATTCCCGAGTTTGATCCTCTCATTGATCTTTGCTTCCTGATACTTTTCCTCGAGTATCAGATACAGTTTCTCTGTTGCTTTCCTGTTCCTCTCAAGCTTTGCAAATTCAATGCTTTGTGTCGGAAGTTTAGAAAACTGTTCTTCATACTTGTTGAGAAGGCGCGAGAGCGTGGTTACCTTTGCTTTGAATGATTCAACTCCAACATTTGCTTCGAGAAGTCTCTGAGCCACAACTCTTCTGTCTTCAGGAGTACTTGAAAACAGACTGAGTTCCATTTGCTTTATCTTCTCATTGAAAGTATTTCTTAACGGTTCAATCTTTCTGTTGTATTCATCGAGAGTCTTTTGTCTTAATGCGTCATCTTTAGGAATGCTTGCTTCGATATCTCTTTGAGATTCAAGTTCTGCAATCTTTGACTGAACTTCCTGCAGGTAGGATTCATCAATCTTTCCTTTAAGGAACTCAGTGAGGGTTGGGTCTATTCTTTCAATTTCTCTTGTCAGACTGTTTAGTTCTTCTTCCTTTGAGTTCAATTCTATGCCGGCTGCATTCTTTTGAGCTTCAAGCTGCGAAATATTTTCAACAAGATTTTTTACCTGTGCATCAAGCAATATCAAACCGCCGTTTCGCTGATACATCTCAAGTTCTCCTTCAGCACCGGCAAGATCACTGAATTTTTTTTCCTTCTCTTCCTTAAGATACTTTGTGAGCGTAGTCAGTTCTTCTCTTGAAAGCTCAAGGCTGAAGTTCTGGTAGATCTTAGCGTACAGATTTGCAATAAGCATTGCCTCAAATTTTGCCGGACTTTCAGCAACAATATCAACCACATCCAGGCCACGCTTCTGATCAATTTTAACGATAGTGTTGAGAATGTCTGCAACTGCTGTTTCAGACAATAGGGTCGTATTGTTTGCTTCACTGTGATCAAACACATAAAAGAACTTGTCATATTCTTTTGTCAGATTAACAGTATCAAGCAAACTCTTGGCAACCGATTCTCTGATCCTATAACTTTTTAGCACTTCAATTTCATTTGAAATGTGCCTGTCGGTTATGAAATCCTGAAACTCAGGTATCAGACTTGAACTAAGTACGCTTCCCTGAGGCCGGTTGATTTTGATTGTAGCAGTGGACCTGTATATATCCTTAGCATTAAAGACGTATATCAGTGTAATAATAATGCAACCTAATGTTATAGCAATAATTGGAATCAGATTAGCTCGTAGAAGAATCAGATAGGACTTTAAACTATCTTTCTGATCTTTGAATGCGTGCTTGCCATTAGTTGAAAACGTGGTGCTGTGTCCGTTTAAACTCGGTTTGTCCAAATGCTTGTTATGAAGTGAATTTGCCGCTTCTGTCCGGCTTGAAGTTTATCCATAATTACTCAGTTGCAAATATTACCATTATAACAGTTGGAATATTCCTCCGGTTATTTAATTAGGCAATATACATATTTATAATTAGAACGCAGTAAAATAACTTGTATTTCAAACTTTTTCAACTTACAAAGCCTTCTTGGTTGCAATATTTAAAGAATTGACAATTGCTTGAAGTACTAATTTTGTTTTAATGATTCGAATGAATCTTTGACCCGATTGATGCAAAGATCTCATACAGAATGAATTATAGAATTCTTTCTCAGCATTTCAGCATTAAAG
>CALEVL010000037.1 GCA_937924675.1 uncultured Ignavibacteria bacterium
TCCGATGGAGGATTTCTTTCGCTGAATTAAGCAACTCCTGAAATTCCTTATACTTGATGATAGAACTTGTCCGGGCTGCAACCATTGCCAACCTAACATCCTCATTACTAAAATCTTTTATCCAATCTTTATGCACTACATACGGACCGGTTTGAAAAGCTATCATTGCCTCGTAAGCTTGTCTGAGCGCTGGATACTGACTTTCATATTCTTCGACAAATCTTAATGTGTAGAATTGTGCAAGACCTTCTGTGATTTCCTTCTCTGCTTTAAAGAAGTCATTCCAGATTACACCGTCTTTATCCTTTCCAAGATGATGATAGGCATGTGCAAGTTCATGCGCCAACACAACAACTGCTATAAACTCCGGCAAAACATTCGTCAGCTTGCAAAGCAATATTATTGGAAGATAATATAATTCGATTTTTCTGGATGGATACTTATAAGATCCCCAAACTTCCATTCCGTTTTCCTTCACGTTGAATGCCATATCCATTATTGAATCTAATTCATATTTCGCGAAGTAATTTTTACAGTACTTTGCCAAGCTTTCAATGTGTGAATACTCTTCCCTCTCTTTGAAGCACTCAGCAACTTTGGTAATTTCTTCACTAAACTTTTTGAGCTTGCTGTATTCGTCGAAATCTAAATTTTGATATTCTTTGTCTATCATTTGTAAAAGCAAACCATTTTTGTCCGGGCTGAATATTATCTCAACAGAATCGTTTATATGGGATAAGTCTTTGAATCGTTTAGACTGGATCTTAAGCCCTGTCTCATCTCTGAGAAATTCCCTGATTCTCGGACCCCATTCTGAACGCATTTTTTTGAATTCCTTCAAATGGGTTCCTTCAAACTCTCTTATAAGAAATTTGACACTTTCATTTTTGGGCTTGTAGTGAAAATAAGAGCTGCTCAAATGTATTAAATTATGTTTACTAACTGAATGACTTGTTTCAAGTGTCAGAGTTTATTTTGCCTGCTCTAAGATCCGACAATGATTACAATCGAAATCTCACATTTGTTACAAGTCGCAAACTCACTTCAGGAATCACTATGATTCGCCAAATAACTCAGTCAAATTCACCGCAAAGGGAACAGCTGAGCGCCTGCGCGAGGAGAAATCTTTCAAATTTGTCAGGTCGCATTTCTTAATCTTGAATTGTTCTTGGACAATATCCAAATCGCACACAAAATACATTCCTTTTCTTCGTTCCAAATAATATCTCTATTACATGTCCAAATTCGACCAGATCCAATGTCCTTAATGAGATTAAACCGATATTTTGACTTTGCATAGTTATCCAACTGAATCGAAAATTTGATTTCCAAACAACTTATGATCTTGGACATGTGAATGCACATTTTTGTAGGTGTAACAATTACCGAAAATTGTATAATTACTAATCAGATTTAATTAAACGACTATCATCTTGATGTGATCTTCCAATTGTCTCTGACTTAATTCAAGTTCTACTTCTTCACTTTCAGTACGCAATATATTGTTACTAACAGAATAAGAGAATCTTGGACTCTTTCATTTTGTGAATCTAATCTGCAAGTTCAACTTCATCTTCTTTCTGCCACCTTCCGAATAGATCTTACCGAATTTATGCCTTTGAGGGTCAGGAGTGTCCAATTTTGTATTGAAGAATAAATAGTCTTCAAAAGACTTCAAGAAATAGAAATGATAAGTAACAATTTCACCATCTTTCCGAACGACCAAATAACCACCGGTTGCTTCATAATCCCTTT
>CALEVL010000038.1 GCA_937924675.1 uncultured Ignavibacteria bacterium
ATTACCACTTCATATGCTTTATGGATTCTTCGCTGCGCGACTGCGAGGGGGAGATCAACTGCGTCAAATGTATCAAAAAAAACACCCGGCGTTGCTGACAACACCGGGCGTAAAGATTGCAAAAAAAATTCCTATTCTTACTTGATCAACATCATTTTCAATGTCTTTGAATACTGTCCCGCATTAATTCTGTAAAAATAAACACCGCTTGAATAGCTTGATGCATCCCACTTGTATTCATAAGAACCCGCCTGAAGTTTGCCGTTATATAGAACCGACAATTCCCTTCCGGAAATATCGAACACAGTAAGTTTTACTTCAGCATTATTCGGGAGATCGAATTTGATCTTTGTTGACGGATTGAACGGATTCGGATAGTTCTGGTAGATTTCATATTTCTCGGGAACTACTGTCGAGATCTGATTTACGGAGATGATTATGTTGTGAGTTCCGGGTGTGGTGATATCTGTGCTGACATTGTTCACATACGCAAACAATTTCGTAACGAACCCGGGAGTTGGAGGATTTATCCATGCAAGATTCAAAGGTTCATTTACATTTAGTGATGAGGCAGAAGTTCTCAGACTCATCTTAACGACCAATGTTCCGTTACCGGTTGATGAGATGTTGTAACCATTACCCGGACCCGGTGTTGTATTAACCGCAAGCCGCAGGACTGACCCGGAAATTGATGGATTTCTCGGACGAAGATTTTCAGGCAGCCCTGAATCTATTATCCTGTATGTGAGTGATCCTCCGTTCGCAATGTTCGGATTGAAATTCATAAAGAACTGCCCAAGTGCGTACTGATAAGTCGGGACTGTACCGACATTTGTATGAAGTACGTATATTTCGAATGTCAGAGAGTCGGCAGCAGTTCTGTCAAAGTTTTTAGCTGTCAGAGCGTAAGTTGGATTCTGAGCCACAGATACATTTTGAATGCAAAGAACAACAAACAAAATGAAGGCAGGAAGTAATCTTTTCATGTTCATTTTGATTTATGATTTTTTTTTAAAAAAATTGAGCAGGGTGGGGCAAATTCCTGCCCTACCCTACTTTGAAATGCTAATATGATTGGTTCAGTTGCTTTGAATCATTTACGGACAGGGTTTAACACAACCGACAAAGTCAAACGCATTGTTTTCAGCTACGCTGATATCCGATGCATCAACAACTCCGTCACCGTTGAGGTCTGTATTTACACAACCTGACACAAAGTTGAATGCATCATTATCAAGTGCAGAGATGTCAGATGCATCAACAACACAATCCTGATTAGGATCACCGGTATACAAAGTCCACAAGCCGCTTACGAGTTTAAGGTTATCTCCGTATGCCTGATTTTGAGCCGTTGTGAAATTATAATTGTTTGCTGCACCTGAGTTGAATGAATATGGCAGCTTGCTCCATGTCTCAATGCTGTTCTTGTGCTTAAGCACGAGTGAGTAAGAACCGGTCGGAGTATAATCGAAGCAGAATGTTGTCTGATAGTTTGTTGGATTCATAACTCCTCTTGAAGTTCCAACAACATTACATGAACCATCAACAAGCATAGCATCAAATACTATCGGGCAGTCAGGAGCAGGTGTAACACCTACCAATGCCTGCGGTACTGCTGTTACTACGAAATCTGTCGGTGTAGGCAGTGTGTAATTCTTTGGATTGAACTGAGCCCAGAATTCTGCCCAGTTTGTTGCACCAAACGCACCTCTGAAATTCACATTGTCAAATCCTGCAAGATTCGGATTTGCAAAGCTTGCTCCACTAAGTGCAGGTGAACCGCCTGTAGGAACCCAGTTATTTGTTGTAGAAGGATCTGGATATATGGCATATGGGTTTGTAAGTCCAACAGCTGCTGTAGTTGAAAGCAATGTGTTTGCAAATGAACCTGTTTGTAACCAGTTAGTAGGACTGAAAGCTGTAGCTGCATTTGTATCTGCAGTTCTAAGATTTCCTCCAAGGATGGTATTTCTGACCTGAATGGTATCACCGGTTGAAGCATTCCAAACACCTGATGCATCAAATCTGAATCCGACTCTGTAACCCATTACTATTGAGTTGTAGATCTTTGGCAGACTGTTTCTTCTTAAGTGACCGCCTCTTTGGTGAAGTCCATTAACAGGTGTTGAAGGAGTCTCGAATGGGCCAACCATTGTTACGTTAGAGAACACCATGCTTGTCCTTGGGGAGTTGAAATTTGACGGTGAATTATTGTTGTTGTCAATTTCCCAACCATTGGACTGGCTGACATCAGCAATGTCTTTATCTTTCACTGACAAAGCAAACTGAACTCTGCCTCTGAATCCGTTATCGCAATCAAAGTCATCATCAAGATTCTTGTAAGCAATAAGATACTTGCAGTTCACTGTTCCGCCGAACCACTCAAAACCATCATCGCCGCCGTAGCTGCACTGTACATGCTCAATGACAGTTTGGCTTCCGACACCGCCCATTGTAAGTGAGTTGATCTCGTTGCCTGCTGTACCAGTAAGGTTAACTCCTGCAAACTCAATTCTTACATATCTTATTATGCCTGAGTTGTCATTATCAATTCTTGGCTGTCCGCCGTAAATCGGACCTAAGCCCGGTCCGAATCCTTCGATCTCAGCTGAATCCGCACCGGATGAAGTATTGATGCCTGCTCTGCCCAAAACGATTACACCGCCCCAGTCACCGGTATTTCTTTGACCGGCCGGTTTCTCACTTGTGAAAACTATTGGGCATTCTTTTGTACCGTCAGCAATGATCTTCGATCCTCTTTCAATGATCAAAGTACCTTTTGTTTCAAAATCACCGAGGATCACTGTTCCTGCAGGAATTGTGATCGTTGCATTGTTTCTGATGTAGTTAAAGCCTTTCATCAGATATGTTGTTGTTCTGTTCAGAGTCAGATTGCTGTTAACAATCGAGCTGTTCAGAGTTGTAGAATCTACTGCGGCTTGAGTGCTAATTGTTGACAGTCCAAGCAAAACAGTCATTACAATGGTGATGACTAACTTCATTTTTTCTCCTTTTGGTTTGTGAATATTGAATAACACTTGAATTAAAACTTTATACAAATTTACATGTGGAGTGTTTTGTGAAGTTAATCCGAATGTAAACCAAGTTACGGAAGTGTTACCAAAGTGTGAAGAAGATCCAAAGGAGTTAGGTTCATACAAAAAGCCCGCAATTATTTGTCACGGGCTTTGAGTTGTTTCATATTTGTTGCGACACTTACTTGAGCAAAGTCATTTTCATGGTTTTTGAGAAACCGGCTGTTTCGAGCTTGTACAGATAAACACCACTCGGAAAATCAGCTGCATTCCATTGATATTCATAAGCTCCGGAATTCATTCTTCCGTTGAACAATATCGCAAGTTCTTTTCCTGATATATCATAAATGCTCAGTTTTACATTTCCGGTTTCCGGTGTTTCAAATCTAATCTTTGTTGACGGATTGAACGGGTTCGGATAATTCTGTGCGAGAACAAAATCAACCGGGACAATTCCTTCAATTGGTCTGATTGAAACCGGAAGCACATAATTCTTCGGGTCAAACTGACTCCAGCCCTGTGACCAGTTCGTTGAACCGAATCCGCCACGGAAATTAACAGTCTCAAATCCCGAAAGATTTGGATTTGAAAAGCTTGCACCTGTCAAAGCAGGTGAACTGCCGGTCGGTACCCAGTTGGTTATGTTTGAACCGGAAGGATCCGGATAAATGTTGAACGGACTCGTTAGACCTGCCTCTGAATTTGTCTGATATGCAGTATTTGAGAATGAACCTGAAAGCAGCCAGCTTGTAGGACTGAATGAAGAAGCTGCATTTGTATCAGCAAGTCTGAGATTGCCGGCCATTATTGTATTCCTTATTTGAATAGTATCACTTGTTGAAGCATTCCATACTCCTGAAGCATCAAATCTGAAACCTACTCTGTATCCCATTACAATTGAATTGTAGATTTTTGGCAAGCTGTTTCTTCTCAAGTGACCGCCTCTCTGATGAAGTGCATTTACCGGTGTACTGCCGGTTTCGAATGGTCCTACCATTGTAATGTTAGAGAAGACAGGGCTTGTTCTCGGGGAGTTGTAATTTGAGGGAGAGTTATTATTGTTGTCAATCTCCCAGCCGTTTGACTGACTCACGTCAGCAATATCCTTATCTTTTACTGATAAACCGAACTGAATTCTTCCTCTGTATCCGTTATCGCAATCGAAATCATCATCCAATGATTTATAGGCAATCAGATATTTGCAGTTTACATTTCCTCCGAAAAATTCGAAAGCATCATCTCCGCAGTAGCTCACTTGCACATTCTCGATCACAGTTCTGCTTCCAACCCCGCCCATAGTCAATCCGTTAATTTCATTACCTGCGGTTCCTGTAAGGTTTACACCCGGAAACTCAATTCTTACATATCTGATCACACCTGAGCTGTCGTTATTGTTTACCGGTTGTCCGCCATAGATCGGACCAAGCCCCGGACCAAAACCTTCAATCTCTGCAGAGTCAGCTCCGGAAGAAGTATTTATGGAAGATCTTCCCAGCACAATTACACCGCCCCAGTCGCCTGTATTCCTTTGTCCTTTCGGCTTTTCACTTGTGAAAATTATCGGATTTGACTGTGTTCCGTTTGCATATATTTTCGAACCTCTTTCAATGATGAGCGTACCTTTAGTTTCAAAGTCACCGAGAATTACAGTTCCGGGTGCAATCGAAATAGTGGCATTATTTCTTACATAGTTGAATCCTTTCATGAGATAAACTGTATTGGAGTTCAAGCTTACATTTCCTGTGATATTGGAAGAGTTGAGAGTTGTTGAATCAACTGCAGCTTCGGAATTTCCCGAATGCAGAAGAATTGAAGAGATGAGCAAAGTAATCTTTAAGAACAGTTTCATTTTGTTTTGATTGATTAGTAAAGAACAGTTAAAAAAAATTTGGTTCAGAATGCTTTATCAATGTTTGATTTGTTTATGAGAATTAAGATGCAACAGCTTCGCTGATGTAACTTGCAGTATAAATGTCTTCCTTGATTGAAACATTGCCGGAGTTATCGATTGCAATGAATGTTGATGGAACATCTGTCCAGCATCCTGTATTGTAATATGTTATATCATCTGATTCTTTAGACATTGAAAGATGAGTATGGCCGCAAACAACCGCATCTGCGCCTTTCAGTCTTCCGTATTCCATAGCTTCACTTGCGACCTTATTGGATAGTCTTAGCCAACCCTTACTTTTGCGCTTAATGAATCTTGAAATGCTCTGTGATTCATTGTCCAATCGCTGCACCTTATCATAAACAAAGGAAGAGACGTTGCTGATCACAACATTCTCCGTAAGGAACTTGTCAAACTGATGGCCGTGAATGGCAAGGAATTTTTTACCTGAGGTTTCCCAGCAATATTCATCATAAACTTTGATTCCCATCATAAGCGACATGATTTCAGCAAGTCCTTCATCATGATTTCCTTCCACCCACACAACTTCAATCTTTCTCTCAGGATTCGAAAGTTTCCTGATCTGCGAAAGGAGATTCCAGTGATCTTTTTTCAGTCTGGTGAAATTAAGATCATCAAATATGTCTCCCAGAAGTATGAGCCTTTTGAATTCAAATCTCTCGAGAAGCCTGCGAACAGCCTTTGGTCTTGCAACTCTGGAACCAAGATGAATATCTGAAACTATTAATGTATCAACAGATTCGCGCATGTTATCTTGCTTTGTTCCAAGTGTTGGATCCTCGGCATTGCTCATACTTATTATTTTGTTTGGTTTCAAAACTTATAAGAGAGTGACAATCCGTAGTTTGTTCCATAAGAATATTTAAGAACTTCCTTGTTATACTTCTGTCCGTTCAATTCAAATTCCTGCAGAAATATCTGATCTTCGGCAAGTATGTCCTTGATTGCAAACTTCGCTTCAAATCGATTGAGGAAGCTCTTTGTTATAGAGAAGTCAATAACATTTCTTCCCTGCTCTACAACATCACTGAAACCAATCTTTCCAACTTCTGCAATTCTCTCACCAAACCTGTTGTAAAGAAGATTTACACTCAAACCATAATCATAATTGTCATAGAAAAGACCAAGGTTCAGAAGATATGGTGATTGCCCCTGCAGTCTTCGTGTTGTTTCAGATGAACCTATCTCGAGCCCTTCAAGGTTAACTTCTGAGTTCACAAAAGTTATGTTGCCGTTAAAGGCAAGGTCTCTAAGATAACTTGAAATGAAACCCAGCTTCTTCCTTATCTCGATTTCAATACCGTAGTTGAATGCTCCGTTGGTAGCATTCTCAAATGTGTAAGATGGAATGAAAGCTCCTGATTGCACAGGTACAATGACCTTTTCAATTGGCTGATCAAATTTTTTATAGAACAGACTAACCGAGGCAATTTCTCCGGGTTCAGGGTAAATCTCATATCTAAGGTCATAATTTCTGACAAGACTTTCCTTCAAATCTGGATTACCGGAAGTTTCACCGGTTGTAATAAAATCAATGAATCCGTACGGTGCTAACTCTCTGAGTTCGGGTCTTGAAACTGTTAGTGAGTATGATGCCCGGATATTAGTCTTTGGATTCATTTCATATGTCAAACCAATTGATGGAAGGAAATCTCTGTTGATTTCATTCACTTTTATTTCATCTTCGGTTGTCCTTTGAAACCCTGTCAGCTTTTGCTCATTATATTCATATCTCAAGCCGGCAACAAATCGGAATTTATCGAAGTAGCCGTCAATCATCCCGTATCCTGCATAGATGTTTTCATTTGCAACGTAGGAGTCGCTCTTGTTTGTTGTTTCTACAAATGAGATGATCGTCGAATCTATGTTCTGAGGACCGAATATTGAATCAACCGGTTGGTACAGAATATCGAACGGAGATGAGAACGATTTGATTGGCGCAAAGAGTCTTGCACTAAATTGCCTTCTTGTATCTGTAACAAGCATTCCGGTTTTGAACTTGCTCCTGAATGACTTTCCTGATTCAAGAAATTTCATTTCAAAATCCATATTTGCAAATCTCGAAAGATCTGTAAGCTCGGAGAAGAATCGTTCCCCTACTTTTGAATTTGCAACAATGCTCAAAGGGACAAAAAATTGTTCATCACTGCCCTGAAGTCTCTGATAATTTACTGTTTTGTAATCCGGCTCGGTTCTGTCGGCCTCTGAATAAGAAGCATTCCAGGTAATATTCATAGCAGAAGAAGTTCCAAGATAATGACTTCCTGCAAGCTGTGTTGTAAACAAACTTCTTTCAGAGAAATAGTAACTGTACAACCTTTTTTCATTGTTCGACTTAATATTATCCACTCCTTCAAAATACTGAGTGAAGTCGTCAGAGACCAGCGTGTAAGTATTCTTTACACTTAGCTTATTGTTGTTTCCAATTTTGTAGTTTAAGTTAAACAAACCGCCGCTAAGCACATTATACTGAGATGATCTTCCGTCAAAGTCAAGAAGAGTGGTTGTATCAGAATTGAATATGTTTCTGTTTACATTTGAGTTTGTAAAAGCATTACGGTAAGTATAGGATGCAATTGCCCCAAGTGGATTTCCGAATACTCCGAAATTATTTCCAAGAGATAATTGAAAGCCTCCGTTCATCGGAGCTTTTCTTTCATTTTGCCCCCAATTGTTCTTAAAAGACTTTCCGAGATTGTTAGCACCGGAGATAGGTGTTGTCGGGAAGTTTGACGGGATTGATCTACCTCCGTCATCTTTGCCGGAATTCCAGAATAGTAACTTGCTTTGACCAGCGTTATAGTCATAAAATCCTCCGTCAAGTGTGGTTTGGTTCACGAACGAGCCGGTCAACTCAAATGAATATGTAAACTGTTCTACAAAATCCTTTGTGGTCAACTGAACCAGTCCGCCGGAAGTATTTCCCGGCAGATCAGGTGTAAAGGATTTAGAAACGATTATGTTCTCAAGAAGCTTTGATGGAAACATATCAAAGGTGAATGACTTCTTATCAGTTTCCGTGCTTGGAACAAGAACACTGTTCAGTGTTGTATTATTATATCTTTCTGATATTCCCCTTACGAAAACAAATTTACTTCCAACAATATTTATTCCGGTTACTCTCTTCACAACATCTGATGCAGATGCATCCGGAGCTCTCTTGATTTGCTGCTCACTTATTCCGTCCTGTATCTGATCCGAGTTCTTTTGTTCATTCAAAAGTGATTCTTCATTGGCAAGATTTGGAGTAGCTTCCACTGTAATTTCTTCAGTAGTGACTCCGTCAGTGTTTAAAGCCATATCAACGATTGTAGCTTTTCCTGAAACCACTACAACATCTTTTACTTTTCTTGTAGTATAGCCCACATAACTAAACTCGAGCTCATACTTTCCCGGAGCTATATCTTCAATGACATAACTTCCGTCCAGGTCTGCGATTGCACCGGTCTTTACTTCAAGTACTTTAATAGTTGCACCCGTCAGCGGATCTGAATTCGCAGCATCAGTTACTTTGCCTTGTATGGATTGTGCGCTTGAATCAATTACTACCGAGAATGTTAGTAAAAACAGTAATGCTAAGATGTAGAGTCTGGACATTATATTTGATTAGTTATGTAAAACTACTTTCGGCAGGTTTAATGCAGATTACTTAATTGTTACGCAATTAACTTTATTGTAACTAAATCATTACGGAGGTAAAGATTTCTTAACATATAAAAAAACTCCCTGCCGAATTTCGACAGAGAGTAATGATACTTTGCGGCAAAATTTCTTATCAGTTATCCGAACACGCTCTTGAAGAATCCCTTATGCGCCTTTTCTGCTTTCTTGCCATGCACTTCAGACTTCGGTGTGAAATTTTCAGCCCGCGTCAGAGTCTCCGGCGTTTTACCGGGACTCTGACGCAACAGGAGACTACACTCTCTATGGGCGGGCGCCCCTGCCTGCAGCAGACAGGCCTGCCTGGCGTCAGACAGGCATCCTGCCTCATTCATACTGTCTGTGCCGTGACGGAAGTTCCGATATCACAAGAAAGACTCCTTATGAGCCAAGCTGTTTCCTTACAGTATATTGTGATCCGGTCAATTCTTCACTTTATCACTACAAGCTTTTTTGTTGCAGTAAATTCATGAGCTTTCATCATGCAGAAGTATGTTCCGCTTGGTAGCGATGCAGCGTTGAAAGTTG
>CALEVL010000039.1 GCA_937924675.1 uncultured Ignavibacteria bacterium
TCAGAAAAGGAATCTACAACTTCAGAAAAGGAATCTACAACTTCAGAAAAGGAATCTACAACTTCAGAAAAGGAATCTACGTTATCAGAAAGTGAATCCGCATTGGTTTGTCCCGTCAGCAAGGAAACCATTTCTGGAGAGGGAGTGAAGTATGATTATCTTGGGCAGGAAGTAGTCTTCTGCTGTGAAGGATGTCAAAAATCATTTAAAAAGAATCCGGCCAAATATTTGTCAGGTGGATTAAAGGATGTTGTTTGCGGAATGGATGACGGCAACAAAGACATTAATGCAGTAAGCGGAGGTGTGAAGTATTATTTCTGCAATGAATCATGCAAAGAAAAATTCGAGAAGGATCCGGACCAATATCTTAAAGAATACAAGAAGTAATTGAAGCAAAGATACGGATTAGCTGCACGGTAAAGAGGAAACGAGACTCCGTGCCGTGCAGATTTCGTAAAATACCTGAGGAGGCAATCAAAATGAAAACAGCTGTAATTTGTTTTTTGGGTCTGATTCTGATTTCATCAACCGACATTACTTTTGCGGATGAAATAAAAGGAAGGGTTTATGGATCATCTGAAAGCAAGAAGGAACCTCTTGAAGAAGCGATCGTAAAGTGGATAAATACTACAAAGGGGACTATCACAGATGATAAAGGATTTTTTGTAATCTCGCGGAAAAATATAGTTGACTTTCGGCTTGTTATATCTTACACCGGCTATACTACTGATACTGTCGAAGTCGGAGAAAGAGCTTTCGTTGAGATTATTATAAATCCCAATGCAACAACTGATGTGATCAAAGTAGAGGATGAAATGAGCTCAACCTATTACGAAAACGTTACCGCCAAAACTGAAGTCATCACGTCACAGGAACTTGTGAAGGATGCTTGCTGTGATCTCTCCGGTTGTTTCGGGAGAAATTCATCTGTTGAAGTTGCTGTAACTGATATTATTACAGACAGCAAAGAGCTTAAGATATTGGGTCTTGGAGGTGTCTATACTCAGATTCTAACCGACAATATGCCTGTGTTTTCCGGACTCAATGTAAAGTATGGTGTAAGCAGCATTCCCGGCACTCTCATAGACAAGATCACGGTATCCAAAGGTTCCAATTCTGTTCTTCACGGATATGAATCGATCAGCGGAATAATGAATGTTCTCATAAGAGATTACGACAATTCAGACAAATTTCTTGTGAATGCATTTTTAAACAGCATGCTTGAGAAGCAGGTTAACATGAACTTTGCTCAGAACACCGGGAAATTATGGAACACGATCGCATCATTTCACTCTGCTCAAAAATCAAACCGTGTTGACGAAAACTTTGACGGATTCCTCGACAATCCGTTAACAACAAGATACGTTCTCTACAACAAATGGAAGTATTCTGACAGCAAAAGCAAGACAGAGTTTAATCTTGCAGGAAGATACTGGAACGAAGAGAGAATAGGCGGTCAGGACTTCTTCAACATTGATACAGATGAAGGAGGAAACACGGTTTACGGACAAACTGTAAGGATAAACTCTTTTGAAGGATATTCCCGATACAGCAAAATGCTTTCAAGTAAGAGCAGCATGAAATTTTATCTCTCAGGTTCAGGATACGATCAGAGCTCATATTATGGATTTACATCTTACGAAGCCAAGCAGACCAACATAAATGGCATGGCTTTTTATGAATTCGAACTGTCAGAACTGAGCTTCATGAAAACAGGGATTAGCTACAAATACCAGAATATTGACGAAACAATCGGGTTCAATGACAGCACAAGCAAGACATATAACGGCAATTATCCGACACTCGAATCATTGCCGGGTGTTTTTGCAGAAAGTTCGACAAATCTTTTGGGCAACAAGGCAACTGTTACGGCCGGATTAAGATATGATTATCACAATTCTTACGGCTCAATAGTAACCCCGCGGGCATTGATAAGATATCAGCCATTCGATGAACTTGTAATCAGAACTTCTGTCGGAACCGGATTCAGGATTGCCAAGATCTTCAGTGAATATTCAAATATACTGGCCAGTTCGAGAAACATCATCATCAAAGAGCAACTTGATCCCGAAAAAGTGCTGAACTTTGGAGCAGATATACTTTTGTATTTTCAGCTTGGCGAAGTTACCGGCAGTTTGAATCTTGATTACTATCATACAACCTTCATGAACAAGATCATACCTGATTATGATTCTGATCCAAGAATAGTTTACTTTTCAAATCTTGACGGCGCAGCTTACTCAAATGTCCTTCAAGCAGAGGCAAGTCTGAAGATACTTAAGAATATAGATCTAAAACTTGCATATAAATTCATTGACAACAGATATGATCTCAATGGAATAAATTACGAACAGCCGTTCAACTCAAAAGACAGATTCTTTGCAACATTCTCCTATGCTCCACAGAATAATTCATACATTGTTTCTGCAGGACTTCAGTGGTTTGGAAAGCAAAGGCTTCCGTCGACGGAGAGTAATCCCCAGCAATACAGACTTCCATTGGAATCTGATCCATATACGATGATCAATGCTCAGGTAAATAAGAACTTCAGTTTCATTGAGCTTTATGCAGGAATTGATAACATTCTTAACTTCACCCAGGAAAACCCAATAATAGCTGCAGATGATCCGTTTGGACCATATTTCGATACATCATTTATTTGGGGTCCGACAAAAGGAAGAGAGTTTTACTTTGGCTTAAGGTTGCTCTTCAACTAAAGACTGAACCGGAATTTAAATTGAGGTAACAATGACTTAGAAGATATGAGCAGTTGTTTTTAAATTACAATTAAAATCTCACAACTGGGCAGAGAAGATTCTTTCCATTTTCCATTTTCAACTTTTCATTTTCCACTTTCCACCAAAAGATGGCTTAGCAACTATTTTTAATTTCTAATTCTTAATTTTTAATTCTCTCTCCCTCCCCTGCCAAATAAGCACCAACCAACCGAGTAAAAATGTAACTCCTCCGAATGGTGTGATCATTGCCAGAAACTTCATTGAAGTCAGAGAATAGATATAGAGAGAGAATGAGAAAAGAATTATTCCCGAAAAGAAGAATTTATTTGCCCTGCAAAGTTCACTCCTGCCTGAAAGCGAGACAGCAAGCATTACAACAGCATGAACCAGATGATACAAAACGCCTGTCTTAAAAATTTCTGTCGTTTCAGGTGTAAGAAATTGCTTGAGAAGGTGTGCTCCGAGGGCTCCTATCGCAACTCCAAGTAATCCCAGTATTGAGCTGATGATGACCCATCTGTTAGATATTGGATTTTCTTTATTGATCATATTTTGTGATTAATTTGTGTAAGATTTTCTGAAATCTTCTCAAAGACGCGCTGACATTAATTGTGCAGGTTGATTAATTGAATCATTCAGAATGAGCCTGCAAGTTCAGCTTTACTGTTTGAACTTTCAATTGATTTAATGGCTAAAATGACTTGTAACTGTAAGCTGACTGCCTTATTTTGCATCCATGATTACACTATTAATGATAATTCTGATACTTTCTGCCATAATATTAATTGCAGTAGTATTGATGCAGTCATCTAAGGGAAACGGACTGGCCGGCCCGATTGGCGGTTCCAGCGTTACAATGGCATTCGGGGTCAGAAGGACTTCTGACTTTCTAACCAAAGCAACAACAATATTGGCAGTAGTAATTATGGTTGGAAGTATTGCCGTAAATCTATTGATTGCCAATTCAGGTGCGGTGGACGAATCGATCATCCAGAAGAACGCAGGACAACAACAGATGCCACCAACTCAGAATACGCTTCCTCCGACGGAAAATACTCCTCCAACCGGAACTCCTGATGCAAATCAGGACGTAAATCAGTCTCAGCAACAAGAGACCCCGATACCTGAAAAGAAGGACCTTCCGGATTCAAAGACAAAGGAAGTAGAACCTGCAGGACCGTAACATCAATCAAAGCTTGATGTGATTCCAAAAGACAAATTCTGCTCAAATTTCAAAAGCGCTGTAATAACTTGCAGCGCTTTTTTATTTCTATTAATCATATCTCTAACGGACAGTTGCTTTGCAGACGGACCTGAATCCGGTCTTAGAAATGGTCTGAAACTTCAAAGTAAATTCGAACTGACTGACTCTACAGTCAAAAAGAAACCGGCTGAATTCAAGATGAAAAAAGATCCGTGGAAGGCTGTTTTGTATTCGGCACTGCTCCCGGGCGCGGGACAGTATTACAATAAGTCGTATTGGAAAATACCTGTTGTGCTGGGACTAGGAGGTTATTTCGGTTATGGAATAGTTAACAACAACAATAAGTATAACAACTACAAAGACCAATACTCGCAATCTCAAACTGAAGCTAACCCTGCCGGTGATCAACAGCTTAAGTCATTCCGTGATTTTTACAAAGATCAGCGCGATGACTTTGTTGTATATGCGCTGATCCTCTATGTTGTCAATCTGATTGATGCATACGTTGATGCTCAGCTATTCGACTTTGACGTAAGTGATTCAAGAGCATTCCCCGCCGGTGCAATGACACTTAAGATCAATTTCTGATCAATAACCGAAAATATCTTTCAGTGTCAGGACCTTTACTTCACCATATTTTTTCAATGTCGCCATGTCAAGCTTCTTAAGATCGCCAAGTACCAGAACTGCATATTCTCTTGTTGCAAACTTCTCGTCATGAAATTTCTTCAATTCATCAAGCGTAAAATTCTGAACCTCTTCGAATATTGTTTTTCTGATATCATAGTCTCTGCCCAATCTCAAGGCACTCTCAAACGAATTCAGAATTCCTGAACCTGTTATTCTGTCTGACTGCATTTGCTGAACAATTGACTGTTTCGAATTTTTGAAAATCATTTCTGATTCCGGCATCTGTTTTAACAGCAGACTCATCTCTTTCATCGCTTCAGGCAACTTGTCTGCCTGTGTGCCGATGTAAGCAATTGAATAATTGCTCAAGTATCTTTCCCTTGCAAGACTGTATGAAGAAAATGCTGAGTATGCAAGGGCTTTTGATTCTCTGAGTTCCTGAAATACAATCGAGCCCATTCCGCCTCCATAATATTCATTGAACATAACAGCCGAGGGCACTTCAGCATCGTTAAACTTCCCCGATTTAGATAGCATCACAATCTCTGCTTGCTGCATGTCATAATCAATCACATATACTTCTTTCTTGTTGATGTCTCTTTCTGAATAAACTATTGGTGGCGGCGGCGCTTCCGGTGTTTCAGGAGTCTTATGATACTTATTAAGCAGCGTGAGCACTTCTTCCTGGCTCTTTGGACCGTAATAATAGATCCGCTGCGGATAGTTGAAGATATTCTTAAGAATGTTCATAAGTTCCTGATAGTCAACTTCTCTTAGTTCCTTCTCTGACAATCTGTTCGTAAAGGGATTCAGATTGCCGTATCTTGCATAAGAATACAAAGCACTCCAGAGTATTGACTCTTTTGAAAGCTTATCATCTTCCCTTTTCTTGAGCAGATCATCAACCATTTTCTCAAGAGATTTTTCATTTCCTGTCGGGTCACTGAATGTCCTCTCAAAAAGTTCAAGTGTTTTTTCGAAACTGTCATCAAGTCCGGAAATTCCGGTAGTAGTCCTATCAAGTGAAGTTGACATTGAATTAGCAGCAGCCAGCCTGTAAAATTCTTCACTCAATTTTTCGGCTGTCAGAATACCAGCACCGGTATATGACTTATATTCCGAGGCAAGCGAAAGTTTTCTGTTATTCCTCGCACCGTATTCAACAATGATATTAAGATCATATAATTCATTTTCATTGTTTCTGAGATAGTAAACAGGTACTCCGGATTCCGTCTTAAGTTCAGTTATGTCTTTTTTGAAGTCCAGGAACACTGGATTGATCTCGCTTGAGGGCATTTCAACAACTTCTTTGTAAAATTCTGATTGATCTTCTCTGTTCAACTTAACCGGAGTGATTGCCGGCTTCTCCACTTTTACCACATTAGGATCTTCACCTGTCTTCTTATAGATCAGGACATAATTATCTCTGAAGTTTTCCTTTGCATAATTCATCACGTCTTCTTTTGTTACAGTTGCAAGTGTGTCAATGTTGAAAATGTATTCCTCCCACGGGATTCCAAGTATGAATGAATTAACGAATGTACCAAGACGGTTGGAATTCTTTTCAAAGGATCTAATCTGCGACACTTTGAAATTCTTTACAACTGCAGGCAAGAGCCAGTCAGGAAATTCTCCCTTTTTAACCAGTTCAATCTGCGACATTATCAGATCCTTCACTTCGTCAAGCGATTGATCCTGACGAGCTTTCCCTCCAAAAGTAATAGCTGAGTAATCTTTCAGTATAATTGAATAGCAATATGCATCAATGACTTTCTGACTTTGGTTCAGATTAAGGTCCATCAGGCCTGCACTTCCATTACTCAGTATGTACTCAATTGCCGTAAGAATATTTGCGTCCTTTGAAGATGCACCGTTAGCTCTGAACCCGAATGTGACACTTTCTTCAGAAGGTCCGTAAACGGTCTGAATTTCGGGAGCAGAAATTGGCTCTTCAACTGGAGGATTGAAATCCTCAAACTCCTTAGCCTCGAACGATCCGAACCTCTTGTCAATCAGTTTTATCGCCTGTTCCGGATCAAAATCTCCTGCAAGCATAATAGCCATATTCCCCGGTACATAACGTTCCCTGTAATATTTTTCGATCTCGCTTATTGACGGATTCTGAAGCTGTTCTACACTTCCTATTGTTGTTTGAGTACCATAAGTATGCTTCTTGAACAAACCGGCCCAAAGTGCATCAAATACTTTGTCACCATCATCATCAAGCGACATGTTTTTTTCTTCATATACAGCCTCAAGCTCAGTATGGAATAATCTCATCACGGGATTTCTGAATCTTTCAGCTTCGATACTCAGCCACTTGTCAAGCTGATTAGATGGAATGTCGCAACTGTAAACTGTCTCCTCAAAAGAAGTATATGCATTCGTACCTGAACCTCCTATTGCTGCAATCAACTTATCAAATTCATTTGGTATAGCATATTCGGAGGCAAGATATGAAAGACTGTCAATCTTTCTGTAGAGTCGCTTTCTCTCTTCCGGGTCTGTTGTTTTCTTCCTTACATCGTAAATTGATGTAATCGAATCAATGAGTGGCTTCTCCATAGAAATATCTTTCGTGCCTAACTTATCTGTTCCCTTGAACAGCATGTGTTCCAGATAATGCGAAAGCCCCTGTGCGTTTGGCGGATCATTTTTCCTCCCCGTTGAAACAGCAATGTATGTGTAGATCCTCGGCTCAATCTTGTTAACCGACAGATAGACTTTCATTCCGTTCTTCAGTGTATAGATCCTGGTTTGCAACGGATCATTTACAACTGTTTCATAAGAATACTCGCCTTCAGTGATCAATTGTGTCTGTGCTTCTGTCCTTCCAAATATTGTCAGAAGAAGCAGTACCGGTAGAAATAATCTAAGTTTGTAATGCATATTAGTTTTAAGTACTTGTTTTGATTTCAGCGCTTCTGCGCAATTAGTTGGTGGCAAGTGAATTCCGGCTCTTTGATTAAACTTTGAATCCTTTCGGCTTGTCATATCACCGGAAAAAATAAATATAGAACAAAAATATAAAAGCAAACAACAATGAAAACGGCAAAATCTTTCTCAGTACAACATACACTTTTTAGTGTATTCTTCCCCGCACTTCTCATTCTTGGATTTCTGGTTAATGGTTGTCAGAATGACAATATCACTGAATCAAACTACCTTAGTGAAGATGAATATCTGAAATCCGTTGCCGTCAATACTGCCTTCAGCAGTAATACGGATGATGATGACAATTTGTTCGCCAATGAAGTGGATGATTTTGATTCATTCGGACCGGTTACAGACAACGAATCAGGATTTGACACACCGATTGATTCGCTGTTGAGATGGGGTAGAAGAGTTACCGGTGTTAACATAAACTCTGCGATCACATTTTCAAGCGACAGCATGAAAACTGTTGAAGTTACAAGAACAATTTCCGGAAATTTTATCATCATCGGTTATATCAACGGTTTGACAGACTCCACTGCAAAACCGTATGTTCAGCAGCAGAAGAGAATTGTGATCTTTAAGAGAGTTGGACGAAAGCAGAATCCAAGATTCAACTGGAGAGTTTATCAGCATTCTGCAGTTGACGGACAGACAACAGCACCGCAAAGCGGCAAGGACAATATCACAATCAATAAGGTGGAGATATACAGAAATAATGAACTCGTCCTTACACTCACTGGTCCCGACTTCACAACCAACTTTTTTACAGCAAGACACTTTGGCGGGACAAGATTGTTTGAGGCAGATCGCGGAGATCAAATCAAGACGAAAGTATATCTCAACAGCAATCAAACTGATACTGACTATGTTGCCTATCATTGGGCAAGAAATTCATTCGGATTCCACAGGGAAAAGTTTGAACTGGTTTCTCAGACTCCTAACGGTAACAACTTCGACAGGATCTACGAGAAGACATTTCAGGTTTACTCACAGCATCATGGCGGAATGCATAACGGATTCATTTCAGCAAATACTCACAAATCGCTTTATGACAATGATCCAGCCCTGTTCTCCTCAACTTATATGGGGCTTCCCTACAGGGTAAGACCGTAAGAAACAAAATCCTCCTGAATATCTTCTATGCCGGGACGGCCGTACAGCCGTCCCTTCCGTTTCATGTAAAATTATCCGCTATGTAAGTTCCATTTCCTCATCTTCACTTTCTAGCCGGTCAAAAATTATTTTCCGTTTCACAAACTCTAAAACAAATATTTGATTCAAAATAAATACGGATGTAAATTGATTTGAATTTATGAACTATGACAATCTACCATGAAAACTATTTTGATTTCTGCATGCCTGATCATCATGAACGCTGAATCTGTTTCAGACAGGCATTTAATTCCGGCCAGTCCGGTCTTGCTCAGACCTCTTCCAACTAGTGAACAGTTGAACTCAATTTGCATTCCAAACGGCAATGTCGCGTTCTCGTGTGGACTTAACGGAACTGTGATAAGAAGGTTAACTATCAATGATCCATGGGAAATATGCAATTCATCGACTAATCATGACCTTAACGGGATTGATTTTTCCGACAAGTATAATGGAATTGCCGTTGGAAAAAACGGAACAATCATTCGCACAACCGACTCCGGTAATAACTGGTTTGCGTGCAGAAGCAAGACTTTAAAAGAACTCTTTGACATAGTATTCCTGAACAATTGTAGAGCTGTTGCATGCGGACTCGGCGGTACGATTCTGAAAACCGGTAACAGTGGTAAATCATGGGAAAGAAAATCAACAGGAACAAATGATCCGTTGTTTTGTGTGGATTTTTTCAATGAGCAATTCGGATGCGCCGGCTCTTTCAATTCTGTTTACCTTACATCTGATTCAGGTATGACCTGGGAAAAGAAACAATTTGGATTATCCTCTCCTGCACAGATTACAGGAATTTGCATGATTGACAGTTCTGTGATCTACGCCTCATCAAATTCACCCGCTGGAAGATTCATCTCTTCATTTGATGGCGGTGAAAGCTGGAATACAATATCTCTTGATCTGCCTCTTTTGTTCGGTGGAGCGGTTGATCTTGTTACTGATGTTGATTTCAAAAACAAGCAATGCGGCACCATCGTAACGGGATTTGGAACAATTCTCTCCACTGTTGATGAAGGACAGACCTGGACAAGAGATACCGCATTCAGAGCAACAATTGAAAAGCCATTTGTGATGACTGACATTTCGCAATATTCCGGACTGATCTCAATCTGCGGAGGCGGAGGGACAATATTTGATTCCGACAAATCCGGCGCAAGCTGGCGCATCACAGCGGGTGGTCTGAAAAATATTGAATCGGCATTCTTCTGCTCAGCTGCAACCGGATATTTTGGAGGCGAAGGAGGTCACATTTTCAAATCAACTGATTCCGGATTTCAATGGCTGCCTATGGGAAAGACCAGGGCAGAACAAATGTCATCAATTTTATTCAAGGATCTTACAACAGGATTTGCCGCAACAACTTACGGAATTGAGAGATCAACAAACGGCGGAGGTGATTGGATAGTTGTTTATGACAGTGACAATTTGATCAATGCTCTCACACAATCCGGTTCTGCAATTTTTGCAGCGGGTGGATTTGAAGAGACAGGATCATCTTCAATCGTTTGCAGTCAGGATTTTGGAAATTCATGGAAAGAAGTATTCTCCGGAAGCGAGGGATTCGTTACCGGCATTTCAAGTACTTCTGACGGATTTATATCTGCGTCAACAAATTATGGAAGAGTACTGCTTTCATCTGATTTTGGTGCAAACTGGAATGTTACATATGCAACAGATGAAAGTGTAAACTGCGTTGTCTTCAAGAATAAATTAACAGGATTTGCCGGATCAACAGATGGTGTCATGCTTGCAACAACAAACGGAGGAATCAGCTGGAATCCGGGTTTTACCGGAAGTTCAAAAGATATTTTTTCCATTTGCATAATGAATGACAGGGTCATTGCAGCAGGTGAAAACGGCTATGTAATTGCTTCTGAAAATGACGGACTATCATGGCAAGCATTTGAAAAGTCAGGCTCCAACAATATGAATTCCATAATTGCTGCAAACGAAGAATCAGTCCTGTGTTTCGGTGATTTTGGAACTGTAACAAAATATAGTGTTTCAGGCAAGGTAATATCTGATTTACCTGTTGCAGGAATTGAAAAGAATTTGCTCAAAGTTACCGCAAATCCAAATCCGTTAAAAGATGAAACAAATATCCTGACAGAAACATCTTTAGAATTACTCCACGACCTCCGGATTGATCTGTTTGATATAGCAGGAAGAAAAGTAAATGCCCGTTTTACATTTAATAAATTCAATAAAAAGATATTGACAAAACTCAATGCTCATGAACTGAGCACAGGCATCTATTTCTGTAAAGTAACAGCTGAAACAGAATCAGCAATGATTAAACTTCTGAAAGTCAGATGATGATTTAACAATATGTGATAAATATTTTAGATGCATAATCATCAATAAGATATTTATCTTTGCATCAAATGAACATTACAGAGAACATTAACGCAGCAAGAATATCTCCATTGCTTGATCTTGAATCAGAGATCAGAGGACTTAAAAAAGAACTTAACGCAGTTATTCTGGCTCATTACTATCAGGAGTCGGAAATACAAGACGTTGCTGATTTTATCGGGGACAGTCTTCAGCTTTCTCAGGAGGCAGAGAAGACGGATGCAGATGTCATTGTCTTTGCAGGAGTACACTTTATGGCAGAAACCGCGAAGATATTGAATCCTGACAAGCAGGTTCTTCTTCCTGATCTCAAAGCAGGATGCTCTCTTGCAGAAGGATGTCCGGCCGACCTCCTTGCAAAATTCAAGAGCAAGTATCCGGATCACATTCTGATAAGCTATATCAATTGCACAGCCGCTGTAAAGGCAATATCCGATATTATCTGCACATCATCAAACGCAGTTAAGATCGTAAATCAGATTCCGAAGGATCAGGGAATCATCTTTGCGCCGGACAGGAATCTTGGAAGATATGTTATGAAAATGTCGGGAAGGGAAATGGTGCTGTGGCAGGGAGCATGTATTGTGCATGAGACATTCAGCGATAGGAAGATAACGAAGCTTAAGATAGAAAATCCAAATGCTCTGCTTATTGCACATCCTGAATGCGAAGAACCAATTCTTCAGAAAGCAGATTACATTGGATCAACAAGCGGATTGTTGAATTTTGTCACAACCTCAGACAAGAGTGAATTCATTGTTGCAACCGAACCGGGAATCATACATCAGATGGAATTGAAGAATCCGATGAAGAGATTCATACCCGCGCCGCCGGAATCAGGATGCAATTGCAACGAATGTCCGTATATGAAACTCAACACTATGGAGAAACTATACTTATGCATGAGTGACAGGAAACCGGAAATCACAATGGATGAAGACTTAAGAAAGCGTGCCTTGGCACCGCTTAAGAGGATGCTGGAGATGAGCAAATAAAAACAATCCGTTCCATTAAATAAGCCGGATTCTGTTTTCCGCCGAAGCGGAATGACAATCATTTATCTTATCCTCACATTGCTGTGAGGCTTTTTGCGGCCTACCCGGAGAATATTGAAACGGGCAGAATTTCATTCTCCCTACTTGGCCTTGCTCCTGATGAGGTTTATCAATCTCAGGAATTGCTTCCTGAATGGTAGGCTCTTACCCTGCCTTTTCACCCTTATCCCGCAAGCGGGACGGTATATTTTCTGTGACACTTTCTGTATATGAAGCTTGCGCCGCACATACCCGGGAATTTCTCCCGGCATCACTGCCCAATCGGAGTCCGGACTTTCCTCACATCCCGTTTTACCGGGACAGCGCGATTGTCTATAATGGAACGGAAAAGTCTTACTTAAACTCTAATGATTGTTGTTCTTCCCTTTCGTCAATTGCACGATTGGCCAGTTTATCTGCAAGTTTGTTCTCGTTTCTTGGTATATGTTCTGCCGAATATTTTAGTTTCATGTTTTTCACAATAGAAATAAACTCCGTGTAAAATTTACTCAGTCCAGGATCTTTAACTTTAAATCTGCCAGTGATCTGATTTACCATAAGCAGACTGTCTGAATAAAAGCGCACCTCATTATTTATCTTTGTATCATTATTGATGTTACGGATAGCATCCAGACTTTGTATCAATGCAGAATACTCGGCGGCATTATTTGTCATCACTCCGAGAAATTTCATCTCTTCCTTGATAACTTTGCCGTCTTCATCGAATATAATTATACCGGCACCGGAAAGTCCGGGATTACCTCTTGACGCACCATCGGTATATACTTTCAGCAAGTGTGATTCAGAGATATTCTAATTGCTAAGAAGTTCTTCAGCAACAAGAATTCTTCCGCATGACTGGCATGTAAATATCTTTTCTGCTGTCTTGATCTCGATAACTCTTTGTGGCGGAATTGAATTATAACAGCCCGAACAGTTGCCCTTTCTGACAATTGCAGCAGCTTCACCTTTGTACATCTTGTTCACATTCTCGTAAAGGAATCTGTGAGTTTCGTTGAGCTCTTTAATTGCAACTTCCCTTCTCTCTTTCAAAGCTGACTCTTCCTGCTTGTATTGATCATTCAACTCATCAAGAAGATTCTGTTTCTCTGAAAGATCTTTCTCCTGTTCAGTGATCTTTGTTTCAAGATCTTCAATCTCAACATCAAGTACTGACAAAAGCGAATCGATTTCTTTCAATCTCGATTCGTTCTTCTTTACCACTTCAAAAAGCAGGTCCACGGCCTTGGTAATTTCATCATACTCCTTGTTAGACCTGACATTGTACTTCTGTTCATCGTACTTGTTTATCTTTTCTTCATCGGAAGTGTTGTCATGTTCAAGTTTAGACTTCTCTTCGACAAGTGCATTGAGCGTGCTTTTCTTGCTTGAGTAATCTCCTTTCAGAATCGCACATTGGCTGCTTAATTTCTCAATGCTTTCAGGAAGGTCTCCTTTTTCTTCTTCAATCTCTGCAAGTTCACTGTCAATTTCCCTGAGTTTCAAAAATGAATGGAGCACAGTCGTCAGTTTTGGAGCATTACTTTCTTCGACTTCCGAAAAATAGTGCTGAAATTTTGAGGTGCCGTCCTCGTCAGGTGTTGAAGTTGAATTTTCTTCAATCACATTTTCCTCTGTTGTCTCTTTATTCTGATTTTCGTCTGTTGTATTTATTTTGCTCATTTTTTGGTTATTAATAATTCAAATTTTTGGGGTTTTGAAAACTCTCTGATCACAAGATCACAACCAGTAAGGACTGCAGAACTTATGAGCTCTGCTGAAAACTTCTTATTCGTAAATACAACGCTTCTGAATTTTGTACTTAGTTCATTGTCAGATTCTATACTCTTGTTTAAACGAGCAAGTATATTTCGAAACTCCATAGGTTTCTTGAGTCTGACAACCGTTCCGGCAATTTCTTGCAATCTCTTCATAAACTCATAAACTTCATAGACAACTTCTTCATACGGATGTACCTGGAGCAATGCATCAATTACAGAATTCAGAGATTCATCACTGCACTCCATTTCAAGCCTGAATTCCTCTTCACTGGAGAACTGATTTTTCTTTCCTGAAAATGGTCTCGCTTTATTTCCAGGGACAAATGTGCCTGTACCTTTCACTCTGAAAGAACACATACTATAGTTTCCTATAAAGCCGGCACCGGCTTTTGATAAACCGATGATAAGATTCTCAGCATGCGAAACAGGAACGAACACTACTACCTTTTTTCTTTTTGCGAACAGATGGAAATTTTCTGTAAGCAGAACTTCACTCTTTGCAATGAACACCGTGCTCATATAATTTTTGTGCAAAAAAAAAGTGTACCTTTTTGAGATACACTTTTGGCTTGGTTTGGCCCGATACTCTTCGAAGATTTCTTCTTTTTCTGAACGACCTGAGCAATGGATTGTCAGGAACCACAGAATTCAGAATTGGCAATGAATTCATTTGAAATTAAGATATTAACGCAGTCCGAGAAAAACAAGATAATAAATTCTTTGTGAAGAAATCAAGAACTCATATGAGCTATCTTATCTTTAATTTCTCGAATAATTTATCAATAGGACCCGAATCCTGCATTATGTAGAAGTGAAGGAGGGGTACTCCCCTACTTAGCAATTCTTCGCATTGCTTTACAGCCCACTCAATTCCAACATCCATCGCCTGTTCCGGCTTGACCTTCATTACCTCGGCAGTAAGCTCTTCGGGGATCTCAACAAAAAAATTGCTGGGAATAGTTTTGAGCTGTCGTTTTGCCGTGATCAGTTTAAGACCGGGTATAATAGGAACCGTTATGCCTGCATTACGGCACCGGTCAACATAGTCAAAATAGTATTTGTTGTCGAAGAACATCTGCGTTACAATATACTCAGCGCCGGCATCAACTTTCTCTTTCGCATATTTGATATCAGTGGTAAGATTCGGAGCACCAAAATGTTTCTCGGGATATCCCCCAACACCAATACAGAAATTTGTTGGTGCTGCATCCATTAAATCCTCTTCAAGATACTTTCCGCTGTTCATTGCCTTTATCTGTTTTACAAGATCCAGCGCATATGCATTTGACGACCTTCCTTCAGGAACAGGTTTCTTATACATGCTGTCATCGCCCTTGATGGCAAGAACGTTTTCGATACCAAGGTAATTGAGCTCTATGAGAGCATCTTCAGTTTCTTCTTTTGTGAATCCGTTGCAAAGAATATGTGGCACTGTATCAATGTTATACCTGTTTTTGATTGCCACGCTTATGCCTATTGTACCCGGCCTCTTTCTCTTTACTTTCTTTCTGATCCCTGTAGGAGTCTCTTCGTAAATTACCTGTGATGAATGTGAGGTTACATCTATGAACGGCGGATCATATTTTATAATGCTGTCCATGAATGTGAATAACTGTTGAATGTCTCCGCCACGCTGAAGCGGAATAATCTCGAAACTTATAAGCGGTGATTTTGCTCTTTCCAGATGTTCAACTACTTTCATGAGTATGTTTAGATTATCAATTCAAAATTGACATTTATTGACTGTCATGTCACCTGGCATTATAAGAGGGGTGAAGATTAAAACTTCCTTCTGCAATAAGCTCTGAGTTTCCGTTTCTTACATTTGCAATTCCAACCGACAACCGTGTCTCGGTGCCTGCATCATAAACAATTCGTTCTGAATCAATCCAGTCGAATGTACCAACACTACCTCCGTCAAGTCTGATCTCTTTCTTTCCTCCTCCATCGGTGTCCATTACATAAAGCAAAACCTGTGAATCAGATATTACTACAAACGCAATTGATTTCCCGTCAGGAGAAAATCTCGGGACATTTGAACTCCCCAATCCCTTTGTCAGCGGTGTTTCTTTACCGTCCTTATAAATTCTTACAGTTCCCTTAAGATTGTCATCGAAGCTTGAATAAGTTATCATGCTGCCATCCCTTGAGATATCCGGCTCTATATTGGCTTCTCTGTTCATGCTAATTACTTCCGGTTCAAAACCTGTCGTATCTTCGAGATCGATCATTACAACCGTCTTCAGATTATTTATGAATGTTGAATAAACAAGTTTGTCGCCCGAAGGTGTTAATGAGTGCATGTTCGAATATGATCCGCTAGATAGGAGTTGCGGCTCCGCGCCCGCAAGTGTGTCAATGACAAGTATTGACAGAACATCATCTACTTCATTATTAAAAATTATTTCCTCTCCCGAAGCCATAAAAGCAGGATAATATCCGTTCCAAAGATAATAAGGCTCCTCAGTGGTTGCTTTTTCTACATTACGGATCAGATAAACCATTCCCTTGTCAGTGTAGAACACAATTTGCTTGCCATCCGGTGACCATTTTGGTCTCATGCAGTTCTCATTCAGGTTTGTCAACTGTCTCTTGCCGCTTCCGTCTTCATTCATTTCAAAGATCTGCAGATATCCGTTGGTTCCGTTGTTTGAGCAATAAGTTATCTTTCCAGCAAATGCCTGTGAGACAAAAAAAAGACTTAATAACACAATGCATGTCGATCTCAAAAATTTCATTTCGTTATTTTAGTTAGTAATTCAACGCGAAAATATAATTGCTGTATTACAGTTAAAAGTTAATTTACTGTGGACACGAGATTCATAGTCAAACACTTTCATTATACTGAAGTTGATACAGCTTGTAATAAAGTCCTTCATTTTCCAGAAGCTCCTGATGAGTGCCCATCTCCTTAATCTCACCCTTGTGCATAACAATGATCTTGTCACAGTTTTGAATAGTGGAAAGCCTGTGTGCAATTATGATTGATGTCCTGCCTTCTATCAGCTTTCTTATTGCTGTCTGTATAAGTATTTCAGTATTGGTGTCAACACTTGAAGTTGCTTCGTCAAGGATCAGTATGCTTGGATCATACGCAAGGGCGCGTGCAAACGAAATGAGCTGCTTCTGTCCGACAGATAAAGTGGAACCTCTTTCGTTTACTTTTCTGCTTAACCCTTCCGGCATGGATTTTATGTATTCCTCAAGTCCTGCATTCTTAACTGACTCAGCTACTTTCTTTTCAGAAATATCCGGATTGTTTAGCGTGATGTTTGAATAGATATCCCCTGAAAAAAGAAACACATCCTGCAATACTACGGCTATATTCCTTCGAAGCTCCTTCTGCGCAATCTCCTTTATGTCGATACCTTCTATTGTAATCTGACCTTTGGTGACATCATAGAATCTTGTAAGAAGACTTATGATAGTTGTCTTTCCGGCACCGGTAGCTCCAACGAAAGCAATTTTCTCCCCTTCCGATATTTTGAAAGATACATTCTTCAGGACAAAATCCTCTTTGTTATATGCAAACCATACATTCTTAAATTCAATATCTCCTCTGAATTTACCAATCTCAACCGGATTAAGTGATTCTTTGATGACGGGTTTTTCATCCAGCAATTCAAAAATTCTTTCGCTTGATGCCATTGCAGTCTGAAGTATGTTATATTTTTCCGAAAGATCTCTTATCGGGCGAAAGAACATTTCCGTATACTGGATGAATGAAACAATAATACCTATCGATACTGCATCCTGAACAACTTGTCCGCCTCCGTACCAGATGATTAGTCCAACAGAGAGTGCGCCAATTAGTTCTACTATAGGAAAGAACACAGCGTAATAGAATACGCTCTTTTTGTTCTGCTCTGTATGCTCCCGGTTAATCCTCTCAAACTCCTCAGTGGTTTTCCTTTCTTTGACAAAGTATTGCACTATCATGATTCCCGAGATGTGTTCCTGTATGAACGAATTCAGCTTGGCTACAAGAATTCTAATTCTTCTGTATGATTCTCTTACTTTCTTTCTGAATACGGAAGTGGCAAAGATCAGAATTGGCAAAACGGCAAGCGTAACAAGTGTCAGCTTTGGATCAAGATCGAACATGAAAAAGAGAATCCAAATTATGAGGAAAATATCTCCGAAAGCAGTCACCAATCCGGATGAGAAAACTTCGAACAATACTTCTACATCACCGGTAACCCTGGTAACTATCCTTCCGATCGGATTCTTATCAAAGTACTTCAGATCCAAAGTCATTATGTGCCTGAAGATCTTTCTCCTCAGATCAAAAATTATCTTCTGTCCGATCCAGCTTGTCAGGTATGTCATCCCGTACTGAATAATTCCCTGAACTACGAGTGTTCCAAGCATGATCAGAATGATCATCTGAAGCCCGGGCAAATCACCGTTCGCAATCTTATCATCAATAGCAATTGGTGTAAGTCTCGGGCGCAGTGCGGCCAGTGCTGAAATTGTAATAGTAAGGATCGTGGCTACTATTATAAATTTCTTATACGGCTTGAAGAAAGCTAGAAGCCTCTTGAGTATCTTAGGATCTATCTTCTTGGAAAGTACTTCGTCAGTATGTGGAGTTTGCTCAGACAATCAATCTATTCCCTTTATTTCTTCTTCAAGAAGTTGCTTTTGATAAATGTCAAAATACAAACCCTTCTGAGATATCAGTTCATTGTGCGTGCCTTCTTCTTTAATCTCTCCCTGACTTAATACTACAATATTATTTGCAGCCATCACAGTTGAGATACGGTGTGTAATTAAGATGCTGGTTCTGCCGAGCATTATCTTCTTCAATTCCCTCAGAATTTCTTCTTCAGTTTTTGTATCAACTGCAGACATTGAATCATCGAGAATGAGAATCTTCGGCCTCATATAAATTGCTCTGGCAAGCGATGTGCGTTGCTTCTGCCCGCCGGAAAGCGTTATTCCTCTCTCTCCAAGCACAGTGGAATATTTCTTAGGAAAATTCTCAACATCTTTGTGAAGTCCGGCGGATAAAGAAGCTTCAGCTACAAGATTCTTGTCAACAACATCTGAAGAATATGCAATATTGTTCTCAATTGTATTTGAAAAGAGAAATGATTCCTGCGGCACATTTCCAATTGACTTCCTTAATACATCCAGTGGTATGGTCTTAATCTCATTTCCATCAATGTATATGCTCCCCGTAGTTACGTCCCAGATCCTTGGAATCAGATTCACAAACGTACTCTTTCCCGAGCCTGTTGGGCCAATTATACCAAGTGTTGTCCCTTTGCGGATTCTCAGATTAATTCTCTTCAGAGTGTTTGCGGAAGCCAAAGGATATTTGAAACAAACATCTTTGAACTCGATATCGCCATCAATGTCCTCTTCAGTAATTGCATGGTTTGTTTCCGGGCCGTCTTTAATATCCGGCACAGTATTTACTATCTCCATAATGCGCTTCATAGAAGGTGCTGCCCGCTGTACAAGATTTATTATCCAACCGAATGCTATCATCGGCCAGGTCAACTGTCCGAGATAGATCAAAAATGATGAAATGTTACCAATAGTCATATTACCGCTCATGACTTCCTTGCCGCCAAAATAGATGACAATTATTACCGACAAACTTGTAAGGAGAAACATCATTGGAAACGAGAACGACTGAACTTTGGCAAGCATCAGATTCTTCTTCTGATAATCAAGTGAGATCTCATCAAACTCATCCGCTTCATTCTTTTCCCTGGAGTACGATTTTATCACGCGGATTCCGGAGAGACATTCCTGTGCTTTGGTGGTAAGATTTGAAAAAATCTCATATACTCTTAATGACCTGTTGAATGTCGCCTTGCCTACTTTGTAAACAATAAATGTAAATAATGGCAGTGGTGCAAGTGCAAGTATAGTAACAAGCGGACTGATTCCGAAAAGAATAAAAAGTGTTAATACAATTCTGGTGAATGTCTGAACCGAATACATTATTCCGGGTCCAATGAAATTCCTAATATTCCCTATATCATTTGTGGCATGAGCCATTATGTCACCGGTTGACCTGGTATTGTAAAATGATTTCGGAAGTTTCTGCAGATGTGCAAAGAAATCATGTCGAATATCATTCTCCACTTCCCTGGACATTACAATCAGATTCTGTCTTGTGAGAAACAAGAATACTCCACGCAGTGCAACTGATACAATGCCGGCAAGAGCATAAGTAAGAAGGCTTTGTTTAAGTGTACCTTCTTTAAGACTGTCAATTGCTGCTCCGATTATCAGTGGATATATGCTGTCGAATACATTTGAGATGAGTACAAACAAGCAGCCCCATAGGGTTTTGGATTTGTACTTCTTTATATATGGAATCAGTGCTAAGAGAGATTTCATGAAGTGCTACAATATAACTCTTTGAATGTTCAAATTCTGACCATGATTCTATGATACCATTTGAAACTCATCTTGATTGATGTCAGGTTATGAGTACTCTATTGACTAAGTATCTTCTTCAATTCGATGTCAGATAAACTTGTGAGCCCTGATGCCGGGAGTCTCTCAAAAAGTGTCCGCCAGTTATTATCCTTTGAAAAGACCTCCTTGAACAAAGGCAGTGACTCATCGATCTTTCCATTGTTTGCCATCATAACTGCATGCCAGAATTTCATCTCAGTATTATCCGGGAATAGTCTTTCAGCCGAAGCATATTCCTTTCCCGCCAGTTCCATATCTTTCTTCTCAACAGCAACATCTCCGTTGTTCATATGTTCATAGGCTCTGTGAACTTTTAGCAGACGTGCCAATTCCTTTATAGGTTCATCGCTGTCCTCAACACGCAGATCCACAAGTCTGTCTTCCCAAATGTTTCCCGTTGGAACTGCTCTTACAACAAGCAGGCATGCTGACTGCATTCCTCTAATGTCGCCACCTGCAGCTTGTCCGGCTTCAAGCGCAGTTACCAGTCTTTCTGCCAGCCTGCCTTCCGAATTCTCAAATGCATCAGACATTGCACCCCACACTTTATCGTTAAGCATCATGTTTGCCTGTACGGAATAATTGTCCTTTGTAATATTGCCGGCATCTTTAATGCAAAGCCGTCCTGTAAAGCAAGCAGACCTGCCTTCTGAATCCGTAATTGCCAGCTGCCTGTAATCACGTCCGTCGTCTTCTGCAATCATAATATCAACAACTTCCTGAGCGGACTTACCTGTCTTTAGCAATTCAAGTCCCTTTGGCCCGAATGAAGGATTCACAAACGACTGAGTTGCCACAACACCTACTCCGGCTTCACCCCAGCTTACAATTGATCCAACTGAGAACCAATGCGATTGAACTGCCACTCCCATTTCACCGGTCTTTGCATCTCGTGCAACTATTGAGAATGTGTGTGCGAACTTATCCGAATAAATGTCCTGCGAATTCGAAGCAACGCCACTGATTAATATCATAACTATTATTATTAAGAACTTCATGATTATTCTTTTGATTGTTTAAACTTAATCAATAGGATTCTGAATTACAACTATGTGAAAGTTGTATCAATAGAATGTGTTAGCTCAATAGAAATGTCACCCCTTACAGCTCATTAGAAATGTCAGGGTTTTTACCCGGTAGTTGCATTAGGACATGTTGCTGATTTCTCTGTTTGTTAGATCGCTTGGCAATTTTCATGGACATTATCCTCTGAGTTTGATAACAGCAAGGACTTAGACAGAAAGTAATGCGGAATGTTGTTGCCAAACAAATATCGATCAGTATCAATATGTTCATTGAATATCACTCACTTGAATGCTATTTTACGCAAAAATAATACATTGAATGGCAAAAGGCTTTAATGTTTTGTTCGTTACCAGTGAAGTATTTCCATATTCAAAAACCGGCGGCCTGGCTGATGTATCAAATTCCCTCCCACAAGCACTAAATTCTTTAGGAAATGATGTTAGAATAGTCACTCCAAAGTACGGCCAGCTTGACGAAAGAAGATTACAAATACACGAGATAAAGAGGCTAAAAGACCTGAAACTTGATGTCAATGGAAAAGATACACGTTTCAGCATCAAATCTTCATTTATACACGGAAAGAACACAAAAGCCCAGATGTATCTTCTTGAAAGCCTGGATTATTTCAAGAACAAGGGTATTTATCAGAATTCCAATACGAAGAAGGATTTTTCCAATAACGATGAGCGATTCCTTTTCTTTTGCAAAGCCGTAATTGAGATTCTCGAAATTCTTCAATGGAAACCGGATGTGATACATTGTAATGACTGGCAGACAGGGCTTGTGCCGGCACTGATTAAAACGGTTTATAAAGACAATCCATATCTCAATGATATAAAGACTGTTTTTACAATTCATAATCTGGCTTATCAAGGAAACTTTCCGGTTTCAAGTTTTGCAAAGACAGGAATGCCGGATTCAGTTCTCACTGAAAAGGGCGGATTGCATTACGGACAATTCAGTTATCTAAAAACTGGTCTTAATTATGCAGATATGATTTCGACTGTTAGCGAGAAATATGCTGAAGAGATAAGGACTGACAAAGAATATGGATACGGTCTTGAGGATGTTCTTAACACCAAGAAAAAGAGAATGGTCGGTATTCTTAACGGAATTGATTATTCTATCTGGAATCCGGTTGTGGACAAGTTAATACCTTACCGATATACATATCAGGAAATTCCGCTGAAGTATGAGAATAAGCGTGAGCTTCTTGAGAAAAGAAAAATTGAATATGATGAGGACATTCCGCTGATAGGTGTGATAAGCCGGTTAGTTGATCAAAAAGGATTTGACCTGATTCAGAAGGCTCTGCCAATGCTAATGCAGGAAGATATTCACATGATCATACTTGGCCAGGGAGAAGAGAAATATCAGAAGTTCTTAAAAGCCGCAGAGAAGAAATATAAAAACAAGCTTGCCGTTGAAATTGGATTTGATGAAAATCTGGCTCATCAGATAGAGGCAGCATCCGATATGTATTTAATGCCATCGATGTTTGAGCCATGCGGACTTAACCAAATGTACAGTCTGAAATACGGTACAGTTCCAATAGTAAGAAATACAGGTGGATTGTCGGATACGATAATTGACTACAGAAAGCCAAAAGGAAATGGATTCCTGTTTGATAAGTATGATTCAGATGAGATGATAAAGACGGTAAAAGCGGCACTTAAGCTTTTCAAAGACAGGGATAAATGGAACAAACTAGTCAGACAAGGGATGTCTCTGGATTTTTCATGGAAGGTATCTGCACAGAAATATATGAAACTATATAAGGATGTAGGCTCCACCAAGTCATGACCGCGAACAGGGCAATATTTCTTGACAGGGATGGAACCCTGAATGTTGACACCGGGTACATATCCAAAATTGAAGACCTCAAGATCATTGATGGAACCATGACTGCCCTTCGCAGGTTCAGAGAATTTGGGTTTCTTAATATAATCATAACAAATCAGTCCGGTGTTTCAAGAGGATTCTTTACTGAGCAGGATCTGAAGAGAATCAATGATGAATTGTCTTTCAGACTCGGGGAAAGTGGTGTCAGCCTCATAGATGATATTTTCTACTCCCCGTATCATATTGAAGGAATTGTTGAGGAATACCGAATTGACAGTCATGACAGAAAACCGGGAATAGGTCTGATAACAAAAGCTGCTGAAAAGCGTAACATTGATCTCAAGGAATCATTTTTTATAGGAGACAGTTTAACCGACATGCAGTGCGCAAATAATGCCGGCTTAAGAAAGATACTTGTGGCCACCGGGAATGGAAAAGAAGCTTTTGAGAAATGCATTGAATTGAATCTTAAGCCTGATTTTTATGCAAAAGATATTCTTGAGGCTTCTGAATACATAACACGGCTTGAGGTCGAAAAGGAAATTAAAAGTTATAACTGAATTGTCAAAACATTCTCTCCGCTACTTACTCATTGCATTTTCTGTATCGTTAGTGATATTGAACAGTTGCGAAAACAATCCCGGTGATGTTGGGCTTAGCTTTATTTCTCCGAATGATACTACCGGAGTCAAGTTCCTCGATTCAGAGACAGACTCCATGGAGATTACATCCTATTCATTCAAGAAGCTGATCAACGCTTATGCATCTTCAACTATGCTTATCGGTAAATATGAACAGTATGAATCCAAAACCCTGCTGAAGTTCACAGACATCTCCGGCGATTATGACAGCTCAACGATACTCTCGGCTACATTGGTATTGAAGAACAGCAATTATTATTACGTTAACAAGACAGGAACGACTGCATTCAATGTATTCAAAGTAAATCAAAACCTTGATTTTACAACTTTGACGCTTGATTCCATAAGCTCAAGTACTATCGGTACAACCTCGCTAGGATCATACAGCGGCGTTGTTCCTGATTCACAGACAATAAGCATAACACTTGACAATCAGACCGTCAAAGACTGGCTTGAATCAGCCGCAGATACCGGCTATGCAGAAAAGAATTACGGAGTGATGCTTCAGCCAACATCGGCATCTAATACTATCAAGGGATTTTATTCATATGCCAATGTTCTCGATAATATTCCTTACTTAAGCATTGTAAGAACTAAGAGCGGTGTTACCGATACTTTAAAACTGATTTCTTCCGAGTCTGTTTCACTTTCGGATGCACCGGAAACCGTTATCCCGCAGGACAGAATGCTTGTGCAAAACGGAATAGCTTACAGATGCGGTCTTAATTTTGATCTCAGTAAACTTCCGCCAAATGTGATTGTCAACAATGCGACACTGGAATTTACTCTTGACACAAAATCATCGTTCACATCTGAATCAGGAAGCAAGACTATGATAGTGGGACTTATCAACGACACAGCCAACAATAACGATACACTATTCGTAAATGCATTCCTTAAGGATACAATAAATTATTCTGTCAGTCTGAATCAGATATTTCAAAACTGGAACTCCGGCAATCTTCCCAATCTTGGTGTTTCAATTAGAGGTTCGTTTGAACTTCAGAATATTGACAAGTTTGTATTCTTCTCACCAACATCACCTGATGCGGCCACAAGACCGAGATTGAAAATATATTATACTTTAAGAAACTGATGACAAAACTCCTCAAAATATTTGTTATCCTGAACCTGTTGGTTTCCGTTTCCTCCTTTGCACAGGAAGAAGATGCCGGCGGTTCTCCGTATTCCATTTTCGGCATCGGAGATGTCATAAGCTTCTCAAGCAACAGAACTCATTCAATGGGAATTCTTGGTACATCGCTATTTGGCAACTATGTAAACAGCTATAATCCGGCAGCGCTTGCTAAACTGAGATTTACCGATATCACATTTTCTATGAACTACGGGTTTTTCAGCACCGAGAATTCTTCATCAATCAGTAAGTTATCCGATGGGAATGTGATGGGATTCAATATCGGGATTCCGATTTCACAAGGAAGCGGATGGGTAATGTCACTTGGATTTAATCCTGTAACAATTGTAAACACAAAAGTAAAGATCAACGGCAAAGCCGGAGAGCAGAACTATGTGCAATCCTATGCCTCAAAAGGCGGATTGTCCAGACTGAATTTTGGGATGTCTTATACTTTCCTGCAGAAGCTTACATTTGGACTTGAATACAATTACGGATTCGGAGAAATCAAGTCACAGAATTTCATCAATTTCAACAACGCAAATTTTGTGACAACCAATATTAAGAAGGAACTGGATTTTAACAAATCATATGTAAAGGGCGGCGTTATTGTTGAAATGGGAAAGATATTCCGAAGCATTACACTAAGAGACTTTACAATTGGTTTCGCTTTTCAATCCGCATTCGGGCTGAATACATCCGAGCAGGGAATCTATGGTTCGTCTTTAACCGTTGACACTGTTAACATAAACTCGGGTACACTGGAGATTCCTTCACAAATGTCATTCGGACTTACCAATGTATTCAACGGGAAGTATGTTGTGAGCGGAGATTTTACGATGCAGGACTGGGGAAACTTCTCAGATATCACCACTCCCAATGTGAAGCTTGGTACATCTTATGTGGCCGGATTGGGAGTTGAGATACTTCCATCAAGAGACGCATATTCTTTCTTTCAGACTATGACTTACAGAATTGGCGGGTTTTATGAAAAGAATTTTTATCAGGTTGCAGGGCAGGACATAAATACCTGGGGGATACGAACGGGAGTAAATATTCCAATGAGCGAATACAGTTCGCTTGATCTTGGTGTGAATTATTCACAAAGAGGAACAACAAACAACGGACTTGTGAAAGATCAGTTTCTGAATTTTACGGCAACAATAAACTTCGGCGAGTTGTGGTTCATTCGTGCGAGGGAAGAAGATCAGTAAACAATTTATAATGCACAACTCATGGATCCAATAAAACATACACTTGAGCAATACGATCCGGATATACTTGATGTAATAAAGAACGAAACTGCAAGACAATCTGACAAGCTTGAACTGATTGCATCGGAGAATTTTGTTTCATATGCAGTCATTGAAGCTCTTGGCTCAACACTTACAAACAAGTATGCCGAAGGTTACCCGGGAAAAAGATATTACGGCGGCTGCGAATTTGTTGACGTTGCAGAAGATCTGGCAAGAGACAGGGCGAAACAGCTTTTTGGTGCAGAGTATGCAAATGTTCAACCGCATTCAGGCAGCCAGGCAAATATGGCTGTTTACTTTACACTTGTAAAGCCCGGTGATAAAGTAATGGGTATGGATCTTTCACATGGCGGACATCTGACTCACGGATCACCGGTCAATTTCTCAGGACAACTTTATAACTTTACTCAATACGGCATCAATCCTGATACAGAGATACTTGATTATGACCTTGTTGAAAAAGTAGCGCTTGAAGAGAAGCCAAAGATGATCACCGTAGGAGCTAGTGCATACTCCAGGAATATAGATTACAAAAGATTCCGTGAAATTGCCGACAAGATCGGTGCATTCCTCCTTGCAGATATTGCACACCCTGCAGGACTCATAGCAAAAAAACTTCTCAATGATCCTGTTCCATATTGTCATGTTGTTACAACCACTACGCACAAGACTCTTCGCGGGCCAAGAGGTGGAATGATACTCATAGGCAAAGATTTTGAGAATCCGTTTGGAATAAAAGCTCCGAAATCAGGAAGAATAAAGTTGATGAGCGAACTTATCGACTCGATGGTAATGCCGGGAATTCAGGGCGGCCCGCTAATGCATGTGATCGCTGCAAAGGCCGTTGCTTTCAAGGAAGCCCTCGAAGACAGCTTTCTTGAATATGCCAAACAAGTAATCAGGAATGCCCAGGCATTTGCTGCGAGAATGATAGAACATGATTTCAAAGTCATCTCCGGCGGAACCGATAATCATCTTTTGCTTGTAGATCTTAGAAACAAAAACATCTCAGGAAAGGCAGCACAGGAAACACTTGACGAGATAGGTATCACGTGCAACAAGAACTCGGTACCATATGATGATAAGAGTCCGCTTGTAACCAGCGGTATAAGGATCGGAACACCTGCGCTTACAACAAGAGGCATGAAGGAAAATGAAATGAATGCAATTGCCGACATCATTGATAAAGTATTAAGTGATCCCAAGAATGATTCCGTAAAGGAAGAAGCAAAGAAATCCGTTAAGGAAATTACATCCGGATTCAGACTGTATGACGGCCTGAAGATCGGCAAGGAATAACACTTCTGGAATGATCACTGATCCGGACGGCAGGACCGAACCATCCGCAAATGAAACCGAGATGACGTTTATCGAACATCTTGAAGAATTAAGATGGCGGATAATAAAATCTGCAATAGGCGTTTTGATAGGCGGAGTAGTTGTGGGCATATTCATAAACTTTATAGTTGAGAATGTCTTGCTTCTGCCGGCAACAAGGACAATACCCCCTCTGAAACTTCAGAATATCAAACCGTTCGGACAATTCACCCTGTACATGGAAATCATTCTTATCGGCGGAGTCATTCTCAGTATTCCGAACCTCATTTATCAGCTATGGAAATTCATTGAACCGGGACTGAAGCTAAATGAGAGGAAGTATGTTAAGAGCATTGTAGTATTTTCAAGCTTATGTTTTCTTGCCGGAATTGTGTTTGCTTATTATGTGATACTTCCCACAGCGCTTGAGTTCTTATCTTCTTTTGGAACTTCGATAATTAATAATAATATAGCAGTTGACGAGTACTTCAGTTTCATAATATCTACTATGTTGGCGGCAGGTGTGGTCTTTGAACTTCCAATGGTATCATTCTTCTTATCAAAGCTTGGAATACTGAAACCGGAGTTTATGAGAAAGTACAGGAAGCATGCGGTAGTATTGATACTGATCATTGCAGCATTGCTTACTCCAAGCCCTGACATTACCAGCCAGCTTCTGCTTGGAATACCTTTGGTGATTCTTTATGAAATAAGCATTCTGATATGCAAGTATTCACAGAAGAAAGAATCAGGTGAACTTACGAATGAACAAACAGCATAAATACAAAACAAAGAAAATTTGAATCTGAAGACAATCTCAGACCCGGTACGTGACGAGCTAAAAGAGTTTGATGATATATTCTCCGCTTCATTGAAATCCAATGTCGCATACATTGATATAATCACGAAATACGTTCTCAAGCAGAAAGGTAAAAAAATAAGACCTTTGCTTGTGCTGCTTTCTGCAAAGGCATCCGGAACGGTTAACAGCAGAACATTCATTGCTGCAACTCTTGTTGAACTTCTCCATACAGCAACACTGATCCATGATGATGTTGTTGATGAAGCAAAGACCAGACGCGGAATTCCCTCGATAAATTCTGTTTGGAAGAACAAGGCCGCAGTGCTGATTGGAGATTACCTTCTTTCCAAAGGGTTGCTTATTTCGCTCGACAATAATGAGTATGATTTTCTTCAGGTTACTTCGGAAGCTGTGAGGAGAATGAGTGAAGGCGAACTTCTTCAGATTCAGAAGGCCAGAAATTTCGATTCGACCGAGGAAACATATTTCAAAGTAATATCTGACAAGACTGCCTCACTAATAAAAACTTGCTGTAAACTTGGAGCTCTGAGCGCTACTAAAGACAATTCGAATATTGAAGCATTATCTGTTTTTGGAGAGAATATCGGTATAGCATTTCAGATCCGTGATGATATACTCGATTATACCGGCAGGAAAAAACTCCTGGGGAAGTCAACGGGAAATGATCTTAAGGAAAAAAAGTTTACTTTGCCGCTGATAGTTGCTCTTAGGAATGCACCAAAGAGCAAGTCATCTGAGATAATGAAACTGATCAAGAGTGATCAGAAGAAAAAATTTGATGCTGTCTATGCTTTTGTTGTTGAATACGGAGGAGTGGATTATTCAATTGAAAAAGCTGAAATGCATTCGGCAATTGCCAAAGAGGCGATTTCAACTCTTATAGATTCCTCGTCAAAAGATGCTCTGCTTAACTTTGCAGACTTTGTCAACGAAAGAGAATCCTGAACATGGTTTCAGGATTTACTTACTTCAGTTTTTCTGCTCTGTCTTCTGAACGTCTTTTCCATCTGCTTCATATTTTGAGGGACACTTGGTTAAGACTTCACTTGCGTGAAAATTTCCGTCTTTAACCTTTCCTTTTGCAACAACCGCCTCTGCGACTTCGAAGTTGTTTGGTTTTGCACCGGCAAGCACAACTTTCATTTCCGTATTAAAGTCATCCACCATATAGAAGCTGAAGGTGTTTGAATTGGGATCAAACTTAGATTCTTTGTCTTTGACCCAATGCCCTTTCACTTCTACTTTTTTCATTTTATCCTTTGCCTGAGCAAAATTTACATACTCGATCTTGTTGTCCATGAATGATGCGAAGCCGACCGCTACAAAGACGATAATGATAAGCAGACCGGCTATTAGCTTTGCTTTCTTTGACATATTATTATTCTTTATTTTCCAGATTTTTGATTTGTTTATCCATGCTTTTCAGATAGGCGAAAATACCGATCCATATTATAAGTACAATGAACAATACAACATACATCGAATTAGTTTCCAGAAAGTCGTACATAGATTTTTTATGCTTGTTTTAGGGATTTTCTGTATTTGAGAAGTTCGAGTCTCACCTTTAAATTCATTACCCACAAAAATAACAATGTGAAACCAAGCAAGGAAGTCAAAAATATTATCAGCATTGTAGTATCCATATTTATCTTGCCTGAATTGTTTATGATCGGGTCAGGATGAAGTGTTTCCACCAGGCGCGGCATTATAAAAATAAAGAACGGCATGGTGATTCCGGCAATTATGGCATATACAGAAGAAAGCCGCGCTCTCTGTTCTTCTGCATCTATTGCCGATCTGAGTGCAAAATAGGCTCCGTATATAAGGAGCAATATGAATATAGAAGTTTGCCTGGGATCCCAATTCCAAAAGGATCCCCAGTTGAATTTTGCCCACAATGAACCGGTTGCCGTTGCCAGAACACAAAACAGAAATCCAAGCTGAGCAGCTGAGAATGACTTGATGTCATAGGTGATCTCTTTTGTTTTCAGGTATCTTACAGCATACCAAAGTGACATGACGAATGCCACGACAGAGATCCATGACATCGGAACATGAAAATACAGAACCCTTGCCTTATCTCCCAATGCAGGGATATTGGGAATTGGCAAGACTATGCCTGTAATGATCACGAGTGAAATTATTACAAAGACTGAGTATTTAAATATGTTGTTCATTTATTTCAATTTTTATGAAAAACTTTCGAATCTTTCAAGTTTCCGGTTATGTGTTGTTTCACTTCCGCTAAGTTGTATTGCAGCTGACTTTTCAGGTAAATTTCTGTTATTGAACTTAATTCAATTTTATCTTTCAACCAATTCAATTAATTAATCTTCCCAAACAAAAGGGAACAACATTACGGAAACAGTAATGACAACCACTGTATAGGAAACAAGTATCCTAATTTCACCCATTATCTCTGCGGAATTAATTCCTGCTGAAGCAAGCTTTGTTGCATTAATGACAGTAAGCAGCAGCGGCAATAGTACAGGAAATGACAGAACCGGATAGAGTGTACCTTTTGAATTTGCCTTTGATATTATTGCTGCAATAATTGTAGATGCTGCAACCAGTCCTATGTTTCCGAGTGACAGCACGGAAATAAAAAGCAAGGGATTCTTTATGTTGTATTCTGTTATTAAGATGAATAGAATCAGTATCAGAAAATTCAGAATGAAAGTAAGTACAAGATTGAAAAAAAGCTTTCCAACAAATATCTCAGTAGGTGATGCACTCAGTTTAAGTGCCGAGGATGTTTCTTTTTCTTCTTCCTTAACGAATGTTCTTGCAAGTCCGCCAGATGCCGAAAAAAAGATGGAAATCCAAAGAAGTCCGGTAAGAATTTCATCTTCGATTTTCTCATCACCGATCGCGAATCTTATGATCGAAATAGTAACAAGCACAAACATCAGAAGTGAATTTATGACATATCTTGTTCTTAACTCGGAGCGGACATCTTTAAGAAAGATTATGCGCACATTCCTGAGAAAGTTCTTCACTTTTTATGTTCCTCTATATTGATCTTCATTTCACAGAGTTTCAGATCATCCTCATCATTTGTCGCAATTATCAACACACCCTTTTCCTTTTGACCCTCTGCAATTTTTTCAATTATGGAAATCCCATCGCGGTCAAGGTTGGACCTAGGTTCATCAAGCAGCAACAGTTCCGGCTCATTAAGCAAAGAAAAGGCGATCTTCAGTTTTTGCTTCATGCCTGATGAATAAGCCTTCACTTCATCATTCCTCCTTTCATACAGACCAACAAACTGCAAATGACTCTTCAGCTTCTCATCATCGCTGTTGTCCTTTCCTGATTTCAGACCTGAAAAGAACCGGAGATTTTCCAAAGCAGTAAGTTCATCATAAAGATTCAGATATGGAGATACAAATCCCATGGAAGTTCTGACAAATTCTCTATCAAGTTCATTATCATCTCTTAGAAACCTCATCCTGCCGGCAGTTGGACTTATAAGTCCGGAAACGATCTTCATCAAAGTTGATTTACCGGAGCCGTTCCTGCCAACAATAACTGCTGACTGTCCGTAGCTGAGATTGAAATTTAGTTCCGCAAAGATTGTCTTTCCTGAATATTTCTTGGTGAGGTTTTCTGAAATTACCGTGAGGGATTTCATTATTCAGCAGGTGGGTGTGAAATTTATTCCGAACATTATTTAATGATGATTCCGTGCTTTTCGTTGATTCTCTGCTCACGCCTGATGAGAGCCTGCTCATATCTTCTTTTCTCTTCATCAGTTTCCGGGATTATCTGAGCTACTCTTGCCGGCTTCCTATTTATAGTATCCAGGCTTACGAATGTGAGATAAGCACTGTTTGAATGCCTTATTTCACCCGTATGAATATCTTCAACCTCAACCTTAACTCCGACTTCCATCGATGTATTAAATACTCTGTTAACCATAGCTTTCAGTATAACTACATTTCCCAGCTTTATTGGAAGATGAAACACCAAATTATCAACTGCCGCTGTAACTGAGACAAGATTGCTGTGTCTTGATGCTGATAGCGCAGCTGCAATATCAATCCAATGCATGAGTCGCCCGCCGAGTAGATTGCCGAGAATATTTGTATCGTTTGGCAAAACGAGTTCTATCATTTCTACAACCGATTGCTTAACTGTCTTTGTCATAATGTCGAAGAAGTTTTGCTCTTGAGTGATTTTACACCTGGCAGCAATAAGCTTCCCGGAAATCTCTTCTCAAACCTGTCAATCTCCTTTGCTGCTTCAGTGAGCTGTTTCTTTTTGATCAAAGCCTGAATCTTTCCATAAAGAGCGTCGTCTGCATATTCACTTTCAAAGAATTCATTTAGCACATAATCATAATAAACTATTGATGATTTGTAATTTCCGAGGTCATAGTACATTTCTGCGCTATTGTAAGCTTTGTACGCAAGTTTGTTCTTCAGTTCCTTAATTTTCGCATCTGCCAGTGCACGATTTTTCCCTTGGGGATAAATCTCCGTATAATCCTGAAATGAGGAGAGTGCATACTTGGTATATGTCTGATCAAGGCTGAAATCTGGAGATAATTTGTAATAGCACATTGCCGTATAAAAAGTTGCCTCTTCCACAAGTGGACTTGTAGGGTAACTCTTTAGGATAGTTTCAAACTCATATACTGCAAGAATAAATTCATCATTTTTATAATAGCTCATAGCAAGATAAAAAATCGCTTTATCTATTATATTGCTGCCTGAAAATTTCAGCTTTATAAGAGAGAACTCATCAATAGCATCCAGATATTCTTTCTTGTCATAAGTTGATTTTGCAAGCAAGTATGCAGATTCAGGATTGTCGGAAAGCGTTCTCTTGCTGCCTGAAGAGGAACATGATGAAAATATAATTGACAGTGACAAAAGCACGGCAATCAGAAATGATCTGGTTTGAATAACTTCAAAAAACATAATGATATTTCGTGTCATTTACTTCTTATTGTGAAAAACAAAATTATTGCTGCAGCGGAAAATCCTATCATTATCGCAGGCAGGAGCACCTTACTTGTTGACGATTCATCAGGTACTACAGCTCTTGAAAAATAAAACTGATTGTCTTCGACCGAAGCGAGCTTATCAGCATCAAACACACCCTTCTGTGTCTTTGAGAAGCTAACCTTATACGCATCCACTGTGTTCCTCTTTTCTTTGATCGAAGTATTGAATCTTACAGTGACTTCCCTCTTTACGCGCTTGGTTCCAAGAATGTTATCCGTCTCCGTTCCCGGATACTTCACTTTTATCAACTCATCTGACAATTCGACAACAATTTCAACACTGTCATCTAAGGTACCCAAAAGTACTTTAAAACCCTGAAGCTCATTTTGCATTCTACGTGCAATATATTCTGCTTCAGGGTTTAGCTTATCATAAAGAATTGTACAGAGTTTTTCGTTGCCAAGAAGTATCAGCTTATTCTTTACTTCAATAATTCCGTCATCGATCAATCTGTTAATGATACGGGAATTACTCTCAGGATTCTGCTGAGAATATGAAATACCTCCTGTATTCGTAAGAAACAGAATAAGCAAGAGGTATTTTAATTTCAACCTATCCGTATATTCCCCTGAGCTTAAGTACCTTGGAAACCTTATCAATAGCGTAAATGTAAGCTCCAAGTCTGAAGCTGGTATTATACTCCTGAGCAGTACTATAAACATTGTTGAAAGCTTCTGTCATCATTCTGTTCAGTCTGTGATTTACATCATCTTCATCCCAGAAATATCCGATCCTGTCTTGAACCCACTCGAAATAAGAGACTATTACGCCTCCTGAGTTAGCAAGTATATCAGGAATTACACGAATACCCTTATTGTAAATAATATCATCTGCATCTGCTGATATCGGACCATTAGCACCTTCTACTATAAGCTTGGCTTTTATCTTGTCAGCATTCTCACCGGTTATCTGATCTTCCTTCGCTGCAGGCACAAGAATATCGCATTCGAGTTCAAGCAACTCTTCATTAGTAATAGAATCACCGAGACCTGCACCTTCGAGAGTCTTATTCTTGTTTATATACTCAACCGCTTTCTTCACATCAATTCCATTTGCATTATGATAACCGCCAGTCACATCACTCACAGCAAGAATCTTTACACCTTTCTCACTAAGCAGTTCAGCGCTTACTGAGCCGACATTTCCGAATCCCTGTATAACTGCTGTTGTTGTTGCTGGATCAATTGACTGAGTCTTCAGAGCTGCCATTGTTGCAATCATGACACCCCTTCCTGTTGCTTCACGCCTTCCTCTTGAACCGCCGATGATGATCGGCTTTCCGGTTACAACACCTGTTACTGTTTCATTCTTATGCATACTATATGTATCCATTATCCAGGCCATAACCTGTTCATCAGTATTCATATCCGGAGCAGGTATATCAGAATCAGGTCCGAAAATCTCAATCAAATTTACTGTATATCTTCTTGTGATCATCTCAAGTTCTCTGTGAGATAGTTTTCTCGGATCACATTTTACAGCACCTTTTGCTCCTCCAAACGGGATATTAGCAATTGCACATTTCCAGGTCATCCATGATGCAAGAGCTTTTACTTCATCAAGGTCAACATCCGGAGCATATCTGATTCCGCCTTTTGAAGGTCCAAGGATATTGTCATGAATTACTCTGTATCCTTCAAATACTTCAAGCTTTCCATTGTCCATCGTAACCGGTATGGATACTATGACTTGCTTAATCGGGAGTTTAAGATAGTTGTACAATCCTTCATCAAGTTTGTAAAGTTCACAAGCCTTGTCAAACCTTTTCATCATTGACTCAAACGGATTAGGTTCTCCTTTCCTGTAAGGGGCAGGTTCTTTATAATCTTCAGGCATTTAGGTATTAGGTTAAGTTTGTTAGGAATTTGTAGATTCATTACAAAATTAGCATTAACCATTACTTATATCAAGTTAGTATAACATGTTCGAAACAATTGATTTTTTACGCCGGTTCTCGCTCTAATTTCCCCGCGTTCAAATCGAATGCTTTTCAAATTTCATCACACAATAGCACTCTGCATGTGAGAATGATTCAGACAACTCACATTCTAAAATGTTTTTGCTTGAATCAATATTTGAGCATAAGCATTTTAAAAGATGTTACGGGTTTGGAAAATCATCTTCCTTTCTATATAGCAGTGTAATTAGTAAATTATACGGTAACTAAACTTAATGAATCGTGTTTAAGAAAATACTGATAGCTAACAGAGGCGAAATTGCGGTTCGCATAATCACAACCGCAAAGGAAATGGGAATCAAGACGGTTGCAATCTATTCAGACTTTGATAAGTACTCACTCTTCACAAGACTAGCCGATGAAGCATACCGCATCGGTGAACCACCATCATCAAAGAGTTATCTGCTTGCCGAAAAAATAATTGAAATTGCAAAAGCTACAGGTGCCGAAGGAATTCATCCCGGATACGGCTTCCTCTCAGAGAGAGGATTCTTTGCAAAGATGTGTGAAGACAACGGAATTAAGTTTATCGGAGCCGGTCACAAATCAATTGATCTTCTCGGCAGCAAGACCGAAGCAAAAGCTCTTGCAATAAAGAATAATGTTCCGGTTGTTCCCGGAACAGACAAACCGCTTCAGGATTTTGAACAAATTAAGAAGATAGCAAATGACATCGGTTATCCGGTTCTGATCAAAGCTTCAGCCGGCGGCGGCGGCAAAGGAATGCGCATAGTAAGAGAAGATGCGGATATTGAAAGTTCTTTGAGAACGGCTCAGAGTGAAGCAAAGTCATCGTTTGGTGATGACAGCGTCTTCATTGAAAAATACATTGAGTCTCCAAGACACATCGAATTTCAGATCCTTGCAGATGAACATGGGAATGTAGTTCATCTCGGAGAGAGAGAATGTTCAATGCAAAGAAGACATCAGAAGATCATAGAGGAAACTCCATCCGTAATAATGGATGAAAAGCTTCGCACTGAAATGGGTGAGTGTGCAAAGAGGATTGTGAAAGCCGCAGGTTATTCAAATGCGGGAACAGTGGAATTCATTGTTGATACAAGCAACAAGTTTTACTTTCTTGAGGTGAATACCCGATTGCAGGTTGAACATCCGATCACAGAACTCAGAACGGGTCTTGATCTTGTAAAGGAACAATTGAAAGTTGCTTGTGGCGAGAAACTCTCGTTCACTCAGGAAGATGTAATATTCACGGGACATACAATCGAATGCAGAATATGTGCGGAAGACTCTGAGAATAATTTCATGCCGTCAACCGGAAAGATTATTTACATGAATAAATTTCTTGGCAACGGTATGAGAGAAGATACAGGCATTGAGCAGGGAGATGAGATCTCTGTATATTACGATCCGATGATCTCCAAACTTATTTCACACGGAGTTGACAGAGAGACTGCGATCTCAAAGATGAAGAGAGCTCTCAGAGAATACAAGCTCATTGGGATCAAGACGAATATACCGTTCCTGTTAAGCCTCTTGGAAACCGAAGAGTTTGTAAAGGGTAACTATCATACTCAGTTTATCGAGAATGATTATCTAAAGAGGGAGAAGTCACCGGACCCGTTGCACGAAATAAAACTTGCAGCTATATCGCTGGCATCAATTCTGTTCAAAGAGAATAAGTCGCCGGCATTGAAGCTAAACACATCACAAAACGGAAGCCCAAAGAATCTCTGGGCAAAAAGAATTGCGGAGAATTTCAGATGAAGAAGTATTTAACAACAATCAATACGACGGATCAGAAAGTAGAAACAGAAATGCTGCCAGGAAATAAGGCACTGATCAATGGCAAGGAGTTTGACTATGATGTGAAATTCACTGCTCCGAATGTCATGGTGCTTAGAGTTAACGGTCACAATTATTTCCTTACATGCAGTGAAGATGATGAAGATATGCTTGAAGTAAACATTGAATCTGAGGTATTCAAGGTAAGCAGCAAGAGTGAACTTGATCTGCTTGTTGAGAAATTGTCAGGAAGCAAGAGTGATGCTAAGATAAAGAAGGAAGTCTATTCTCCAATGCCCGGTATCATAAAGAAGCTGAATGTGACAGAAGGACAGCAGGTGTCTAAGGGAGATGTTCTACTGGTGCTTGAAGCTATGAAAATGGAAAATGAGATCAAGGCAATCAAGGATTGCATAATCAAGAAAATCAATGTCGAACCGATGAGTTCGGTTGAGAAGAATGAGCTGTTAATAATGCTTGAATAGCACTGGATATCAGTAAACAAACCATACATAATTGTTTCTAGCTTTCGCTTCGGTCGTTGCGGCAGTGGTGCCGATGTTTGTTTATCTTCTCATCATCTGGTTTCTTGACAGATATGAGCGAGAACCATTTTGGTTTGTGCTTCTGAATTTCTTCTGGGGCGCTACTGGTGCTGTGTTGCTTGGCATAATCGGAAGCATAATTTTTCAACTTCCCCTTAACGAGATACTAAGGGCAGTTGCAGATGATAATCCGAATGAGCTCATAAATCTTTCCGGTGCCGTTATTACAGCACCGCTTGTAGAAGAATTTACGAAGGGAATGTTCCTGCTCGTTGTATCTCTTAGCAAGAGATTCGACGGCGGAGTAGACGGTGCTGTTCTTGGCGGTGCAATCGGACTCGGCTTCGGAATGACTGAAAACTTCATGTATTTTCTTACTTACGGCACTACCCCGGTTACATGGCTTACATTAGTTGTAATCAGAACTCTCTTCTCTGCAGTTATGCATTGCATGGCTACTGCAACTTTCGGCGCATTCATAGGTTATGCAAAATTCAAACCATTCATTCTAAAAGTAATACTGATCCCACTCGGATTCTTTCTTGCCGTCTTCCTCCACTTTGCATGGAATCTCACGGTAAGTTTTGAAGATACTACACTATTCGGATTCCTGTTTCTTATCATGTACATGTTCACACTTTTTGCCATCTTTCAGGTATCCGTTTACTTTGAAGGAAAGACTATTTTCCGTGAGCTTCAGGATGAAGCAAGTCTGGGACTTATTCCTGCCGATCATCTGAATTATATCCCTTTTGTATCGAGAAGATTCCGTTACGGTTGGTGCCCGGCAGGAGTTGACCAGAAAAACTATGTGAAGACAGCTACTATACTGGCATTGAGAAAGAATCAGTTTAAGAATTCATCCGGGTCTCAGCAACTCACTTACAAAAGAGATATTGAGAAGCTGAGGTATGAAATTCAGATGATGTTTCACAATGCAACTGTTGCCTACCGCCAGTCACAGGGCATTAATTAGTATTGAGGCAAACTCATAACGGCCCGGGAAAATGAGCCATAAGATTTCTTTAGCTGACCGCGTTATAAAGAATTCCTATTACCAGATACTTCTGCAGTTATTCACATTTGTATTCCCCATCATACTTACACCTCTGATCGTTTCAAAGATCGGAGAAGCACAGTTTGGGATCTATGCACTGGTACTCGGATTTATAACTGTCTTCAGTCTGTTTGACCTTAGCTTCTCTTCTTCCTTCATTGTCTTCATTTCAAGATACTTTGAAAACAACGACACAAAAAATCTCAACAGTTATTTCAACACAGGACTATTCTTCTATGTGATCTTCTCAATTTTAACTTGTACGATCGGATACTTTCTGGCAGATCCATTATTATCTCTGTTAAATATACCGGCCGACCTGCTGAAAGTTTCTCAGCAGGTTTATTACATAGGTCTTTCAGTATTCTTCATTAACTCTGTCTTTGCAATTTTTCAGTCAGTGCTTATCAGCATGCAGAAGATGTATCTGACCAGCGCAGCTGGCATTGCGGGAGGTTTGCTGAATTTCATTCTGACAATAATTGCTCTACACGCAGGTTACGGACTTGCCGGCATAATGTTCTCACAGCTTGTTACTGCAATTTTCATTTCAGCGGTGAATTGGATCACAGCGGTCAAACTCTTGCCTGAAATTAAAATCAATCCTTCCTCAGTAACATCAGGAGCTGCCCGTGAAATGGCAAAGTTTGGATCACAGATGCAGTTGTCGAAGCTTGCAGGATTTGCATCCGAGAAATATGATGAGTTCCTGCTCGCGCACTTTACAACATTGGGAAACGTAACTTACTTCAATATTGCTTCCAGGATATCAAGGACCGGAAGGATCATTCCTTTTCAGATTATTCCACAGATTGCACCTGTGGCTTCGGGACTTAAGGCAAAGAATGAAGAGACAAAATTAGCTACTCTCTTTGATGCAGCTTCAAGATATCTGATGCTGTCTTCTGCTCCGGTTTTTGTATTCATATTTGTATTCTCTGATCTTATCATAAGAACATGGATGGGCAGCGGGTTTGAGATCTCCGGTGACATTCTGAAAGTTTTGGTTATCGGACAACTGGTCAATCTTGCATTCTCCGCACCGGGAAATTCAATAATTCCAAACACAGGCAATCCTCGGTTTCAGATGTACGAAGGACTTATCAATCTGGGCTTCAATATTGTGTTAAGCTTTCTGCTCATTAAGTATTATGGGATTTTCGGAGCGGCTCTTGGTAGCGTCATTTCGACAATGATCTCATCGTTGTATGTGTTCTACAGATCTGCCGGCAATTTCAAAAAGGATGTTATGCGGATGATCTCGGAGATATACCTCATTCCATTTTCTGCTGCGATAAATGCCGGAATAATGAGCTATCTGATTTACTATTTTAGTACCAAGTTAATTCTTCCGCCTGAAGGAAGAATTGCGGGGCTTGTTTATCTTTTGATCCTACTAATTATATTCGTTACCGTTTTCATCATTTCAATAGTAAGATCACATTATCTGAAGATGAGAGACAAGATACTCATTGCCAAGACTCTATACAAATTATTGCCCTTCAAGAAATTGAATCCCAACAACTCGGGACAATCAATCTCACAGAAAACTTATGCAGGAGAAAAAATAAGTCTGTTCGTTGTAACACACAACAGACTTGGTATGCTGAAGAAGTGCATTACTTCTTTGCTATCAACACTGAACGATATTAACTACGAACTGATCATTATCGACAATGCTTCTGATGACGGCACTTCTGAATTCCTATCCGAGACAAAATCGAATAATGAAAGAATAATTATCGTCCGAAATGAAACCAATAAAGGCACTAACGCAAAATCCCAAGCAGCTGAGTTGTGCAAAGGTAATTTCATAATTGGAATTGATGATGATGTTATCGAGTTCTCGGAAGGGTGGGTTGAGAAAATGATAGCCGCATACAAGACAGTTCCGGGAATGGGTTATCTCTCAAGTGATGTGGTTCAGGATGAAACAACAACGGGCGCAAAGCTTTCTGAGAATCAATACATTCGGGATAATTATTGTGGGAATATTACTCTGCTTGTTGGACCTGCAGGCGGATGGTGCTTCATGATCTCAAGAGATGTATATGAGAAGACAGGCAAATTGCTGACATACAGTGACAGGATCTTCTTCAGTGAAGACGGCGATTATGTGAACCGAATCAGGAATAATGGATATAAGTATGGAATTCTTGAAGGAGTGAAGGTCTATCATGCTGCCGGTGAATTTCACAATCAGGATTACAGGAAGGTTTTTGATGAGAAATATATTGACTACAGAAAGGGATATCCGGTTTCGTACAGAATGAAAACGAGGTTCAGGAATTTGTTTGCATATCGGAAGTATGTCTCAAGACTCGAACTTCTCTCACGTCAGCAACCTGAATGGTGATCAACTTTATAGTTCCGGAAATCTCCCGGACAGGAGGAATGAGAATCATATTCGAATATGCCAATCGTTTTTGCAGACTTGGGCATGATGTGAAATTATACTCTCCTGTCATTCCATTCTATCCTTATAAAGGAAAGATCAAACGCCATTTCATAAAATATCAGATAAGACATGCTTGTGAATGTTTGAATCGCAGAATGGAACCGCCGGAAAATTCATTCGAACATATATTTGACATTCAATATGTGTGGGCAGTTAACAACTCAACTGTGCGGGACGCTGATGCAACTGTTGCTACATCATGGACAAGCACTTATCCGGTAAACAAACTTAATATTGAAAAGGGAACGAAAGTTTATCTGATTCAGGATTATGAGATATGGAATTCTTCCATAGAACATGTTAACAGTAGCTACTCATTCCCAATGATACGAATTACTGTTTCCGGTTATTTGAGAGATCTTATCAGAGATAAGTTCGGGTCTGACTCGCATGTAATACTTAACGGAATTGATTTTGAGAAATTCAACAATGGCAACAAGCGGTTCAATGATCCTCCGCATATTCTCTTTGTTGATCATCCTCTTGAAAATAAGAACACAAGCGGTGCAATTGAGACTGCAGTTTCAATACACCAAAAGTATCCTGATGTGAAGTTCACTTGCTTTGGAACAGGCAGATATCATCATATCCCGTCATTCGTTCAGTTTGTAGAGAATCCTGATGATGAAATGATCGCGGAACTTTACAGAAACTCCGACATATTTTTGTTTCCGAGCATTCATGAAGGATTTGGTCTTCCTCCTGCAGAGGCAATGGCTTGCATGTGTACGCTTGTTGGAACCCGATCCGGTGCGGTACCGGAATTTTCAGTGAATATGAAGTCTGCTGTTTTGTGTGACTCTTACAATACTGAGGATCTTGTTAACGGAATAGAATTTCTTCTGAACAATCCCGATGATCTAAAACGAATCGCAATTGAAGGTGAAAGAAGTGTTCGAAACAAACTTGACTGGAATAATTCCGTCAATCAATTCATTTCACTCTTGAGATGACTGCGACCAAGACAGGATTATTGTCAGTAATAGTGGTAAACTACAACACGGGTGACATTCTAAAAGAGTGCGTTGAGTCTTTGTATGAATATGAAAAAGATTCTCCCTTCGAGCTCATCATTGTTGATAACAACTCTCCCGACAACTCCCGTGAAATTGCAGAGCAACTTTCTCTCAAATATGAAAATCTGAAGTGTCTGTTTCTGAAAGATAAGGTGAGTTTTTCTGAAGCAAACAATCTCGGTTTTGAAGTATCTGACGGTGAATTTATACTTATCATGAATCCCGATATTATTTTTGTGATGCCTGTGTTTGAGAAACTCAAATCGTTGCTAAGCAATAGAGAGACGGGTGCATGTAGTCCGTTGTTGATAGGCACCGGCGGAGAGTTTCAAAGAATTTATTTCCAAAGATTCCCTTCAATACTGCAATTCATATTCTTTTACTCTGTCTTGTCGAAAATCTTCATGAAGTCAAAGTATCTTATCAACAGGTATCAATACAATTGTGATATTGACACTGAATCCGGGACAGTGCAACCTACGGAACAAATTCCCTGCGCTTTCTATATGACAACAAGAGATCTTTTCATCAAAGCTGGTAAAATGGATCCTTCGTTCAAACTTTTTTTCGAGGATGTTGACCTGAGTTACCGAACCGGCAAGATATTGCCGCTCGCAGTAGATGCATCACTTAGTGTTACACATCTTGGAGGAAGCAGTTTTAAGAGAGAGGATGACTATTGGCTTTACGGAAGATTCATCACAGGCATGCTGGCATTTTTCAGGAAGTATTACAGCAGCTTCAGATACATTACGCTGAAACTGATTACACGAATCAATTCAAATGTAATTCTGTTTTTCGAAATCATACTTGGCATTTTCGGAAAGAGCAATGATTACAGGAAAAGAAAGCACAGATTCTTTCTTGAGCAACTCAGGGAGCTGCCGTGAAGGGATCACTTGTATATATTGTCATTCCAAATTTCAACGGAATAGATCATCTGAAAGATTGCTTTGAATCACTTATGCGCCAGACTTACATTGATTTCAAAGTACTTCTTGTTGACAATAACTCAAATGATGATTCAATTGACTTTACAAGAAGGGATTTCATTGATGTGGAAGTCATCCGGCTTTCCAGCAACACAGGTTTTGCAAAAGCTGTTAACACAGGAATCAAAAGAGCTCTTGATGACAATAGCTGCAAGTATGTAATTCTTTTGAACAACGATACCGAATGTGACAGAAGATTTATAGAGGAAATGATCAGTGCCGTTTCCAAAGAAGATACGGGAAGCGGTGCTTGCAAAATGCTGAACTTTTCGCAAAGGTCAGTAATTGATGATGCCGGTGATTTTATCAAGAGCAAGGGCTCGCCTTATGCAAGAGGATTCGGAGAAACCGATAACGGACAATACGATGAGCCAGAGTACATTTTCGGTGCGTGTGCAGGTGCGGCAATCTACAAGTCTGAAGTATTTGAGAATGCAGGTTTCTTTGATGATGATTTCTTTGCTTATTATGAGGATATTGATTTTTCATTCAGACTGCAACTGCTGGGTTATAAATGCTATTACAATCCGAAAGCCGTCTGCTATCACAAAAGAGGTGCAACCACCGCATCAGCTTCAGGATTTCAGACATACTATTGCGAGAAGAATCTCATCGCACTTAGAATTAAGAATTATCCGGCAAAACTGTATTGGCTTTCCGTTCCATTTTTCATAATAGTAAGAATTAAGAGATATCTTAAATTTCTGCTTCAAAATTCTCCGTCAGTCTTTTTCAGCGCAATCAAAGGTTATATAAAGGGTATTTCCGAAATTCCTGTTTCACTTAGAAAAAGAAAAGAGATCATGAAGAACATTAAAGTCAGCGATGAATACATCAAAGGCATATTGAGGTGAATTCATACTCTATAGAGTTTGAGTTTAGCATTGAATGTCAGCCAAGGATAATCTGATGAAAGTTTTGCATGTATTGATTATTATTGTATCATAGAATGAAGAAACGTATTGGAATATTCGGAGGGACATTCAATCCTCCGCACATTGCACATAAGATAGCGGCTGAGTATTGCAGGGAAGAACTAAATCTGGACAAAGTAGTATTCATCCCTTCCGGAAATCATCCGCTAAAGAATTCAATTGAGGCTAAACACAGATATAATATGGCCGTAAGGGCATTCTGCTGTGATGACAATTTTGAAGTAAGTGACATTGAAGTAAATAACAGCAGCAAGAAATCATACACCGTTGACACACTTCAGGAATTAAAAGAAACAGCATTTTCTGAAAGCTCATTGGTTCTGCTTATAGGCGCAGACAATCTGCTGGAACTTCACAAATGGAAAGAACCTCACCGTTTATTTGAGCTTGCTGAAGTTGCAGCAATGTACAGACCCGGATATGAATTTACGGATATAGAAAACGAATTCTTGAAGAAGGCAAGAATTGTAGAGATTCCATTACTTGAGATTTCATCGACAATGATCAGGGGACGTATAGCGAATGGACTGTCAGTAAAGTATATGATTGACCATGAAGTTGAGAAGTATATATCAGAGAACAAACTCTACATCAGGTCATAACTTTGGATCAAGCAATTCGTATCTCAGTTTCAAGAAGCAATCTGTATAAACATTAAACTGAATTCAATCATGAGCGAAGACACATTTGAACTTCAGCAAGAGAACAACGGCAATGAGTTTCAGCAACTGTCACCGGGAGAAGCTATAACAGGTGTATTCACTGAACCGGGCGAGACATTTGAAACGATAGCTTCAACACCAAGAAAGAATTATTGGATACTACCGGTTCTGATTTCCGTTGTATTGAGTCTTGCAGCTACATTTCTGTTCATGAGAGATGCTCAGCTTGTTGACAGTGTTATGGACAAGCAGAAGGCCAAGCTCAGCGAACAGTTTGACAAGAATGTAAAAGAAGGAAAGATGAGCCGTGAAGACGCCAACAAGGCACTCGAAGGAATCAGTTCTGAAAGTACATTCTTCAAAATTGCCGGTTACGGCGGGGCTGTTCTTGGACCGTTTATAATACTGTTTCTGCTCAGTGTAATTTATATGGTTATACTAAAGATCAGCAAAGCAGAATTCGATTTTGGAAACATTCTTAATGTTGTGGGATTATCAACTCTGATCGCTACTATCGGGAGTCTGTTGTCAATGGTTGTTTCAATTCTTACGGGCAAGATCTCCGGGATCGGTCTCGGACTGCTCTTCAATGAAGAAAGCATTGGCGCTCAAATGTATTCCATTCTTTCGAAAGCAGATGTATTTCAGATCTGGTTTTATGTTGTAATTGCATTAGGCCTCAGCAAAGTCGCAAGAATCGGGTTCGGTAAATCTGCCGCAATGGTTTTTGGGGTTTTCATTGTTTACGTGATCGCTTCATCTTTCATGGTTTAGAAATGAGCCCGGAAGAAAAAAATGCTTTGGATACTGATGCAAGGTCGAAGAAGTACACAAAAACAAAGAGGATTCTGAGTTTTTCGGGATCATTGATATCAACATCAATAGTAATAGCCATCCTTGCAACCGGTTTCACAAGAAAGCTCGAAGAGATCTCTAACTCAATAATGCCAAACGAGTACGGTGCGCTGTTGATATTCGTGCTTATCATTTCTGTAATCACCGGAGTTGTCGGCTTTCCGATTTCATTTTACAGCGGATACGTATTAGAGCATAAATACGGATTATCGAATCAGAGTGTCGCAGCTTACTTCCGGGAAAGTCTTAAATCCATGGCAATTGGACTGATCATTGGAGTGCCGGTTATCTTGGCTTTTTATTTTATTCTCAAAACATTTCCGAACAATTGGTGGCTGGTATTCGGTGCTTTCATGTTCCTGTTTTCATTTGTGTTGGGAAGACTTGCACCAGTTATTATACTGCCATTGTTTCACAAACTTATACCAGTAACTGACCCGGCTCTGACAGGATTTGTCAATGAAATCTCTGAAAAAGCCGGAGTTAATGTTAACGGTGTTTACACATTTGACATGAGCAAGAACACAAACAAAGTGAACGCCGCATTCACAGGCGTTGGAAAATCAAAGAGGATATTACTGGGTGATACGCTGATAAATAAGTTCACACCGGATGAAATAAGATTTGTATTTGCTCACGAAGCCGGACATTATTTTCACAACCACATAGTCAAGCTGACGATTATTTCCGCGGCAATTACTTTTACCGGACTTTATCTTACATCAGCAGCTTATGATTATCTTGTAAAGTATTATTCATTTGAAAGCACTACGAGTCTTGCTGCATTGCCTTTGCTTGGGATGCTTCTTGGGGTGTATGGACTGATTACTTCTCCGATTGGCAACATTATTTCAAGAAAGTATGAGTGGGAAGCTGACACTTTTGCTCTGAAGACAACCGGCGACAGCAATTCATTCATTTCTGCGATGGAAAAACTGGCAGTAAGTAATCTTGCAGACAGGTCACCCAACAAAGTGCTTGAATTCCTTTTTCATTCCCATCCATCTATTGAAAAGAGAATTCAGTTTGCGAAGAACTTTGGGGGGTGATTGAGAAATCAATCTTTCAGGTTGGATTGAACTTCTGATAACCTGAAATGCCCCTATTTTCGTTGATCATCTAAGATTTGTAAACCTCAATATGAAACTCAAAGTCCGGACTTCCGAAGAATTTATTGCTAATTGGGAATTTATTACATATCTTGATTGCAAAAATCCTTAAGGAGGCACACCATGAAGACACTCAAAGACCTGCTCGACAACAGACCGCTGCATTTTGTAAAAAAGGGAATGAGCGTAATTGAAGTTGCAAAATTCATGGGACTGCATAACATAGGTGCTGTTCCGGTTCTCGAACAATCTGAGATACTAACGCTCAAAGGAATATTCTCCGAAAGGGATCTGCTCAGAAGATGCATTGCAAAAGATCTTGATCTGTCAAAGACTATAGTTGATGAAGTGATGACTGAAAAAGTAATAGTCATAGAACTTAAGGATTCTCCTGAATACGCAATGCAGATAATGAAGCAGGAAAATATCCGGCATATGCCTGTAATAGACGGGCAGAATTTGGTCGGAATGATCTCAATCAGGGATCTGATGCTATATGACATTGCAATAAAGGAAGAGAAGATCGAACTGCTCAATTCATATATACAATACAACGGTTAAGTTGAAATATCCGCTATATAAATTCTTGTCAGTTCTTGCTGTTTGATTCGGGAACGCCGGGAAGTCAATTGAAGTTAACTCTTTGTCAGACAACGGATCTGTAACTGCAATATGCTGTCTGCATCAAATAACTCTAAACCATCAAAAGTTCACTTAATATCAAAATGGATTTCACAAAAATAAAAACGCTAGGCGAGCTTAAAAATTCAGGTTACAAAGTACTTTCTGTAAAAGATGAAATCAGAAAGAATCTGATTGCTAAGATCAAGGAAAAGAAACCGCTGTTTGAAGGAATAATAGGTTACGAGAACACAGTAATTCCTTCTATCGTCAACTCATTGCTTGCAAAACATGATCTGATCCTTCTCGGTCTGAGAGGACAGGCAAAGACAAAGCTCGCCCGCCTGATACCCATGCTGTTGGATGAATATATTCCGATTGTCAAAGGTTCAGAAATTAATGATGACCCGTTCAGGCCGATATCTAAGTTTGCTGTTGATAGGATAGAAGAAAAAGGTGACAGTACCGAGATCGAGTGGATCTCGCGTGATCAAAGGTACAGTGAAAAACTGGCAACACCTGATGTTAACATTGCTGATCTTATTGGAGATATTGACCCGATAAAAGCAGCAAATCAAAGACTACACTACTCGCATGAGGGTGCAATTCATTTCGGCATTATTCCACGCACGAACCGCGGAGTATTTGTGATCAACGAGCTACCGGACCTTCAACCAAGAATTCAGGTAGGGTTGCTAAACATTATGCAAGAGAAAGATATTCAGATCAGGGGATTCAATATCAGAATTCCGCTGGATATACTTATGGTGTTTACAGCCAATCCCGAAGATTACACCAATCGTGGAAACATTATCACACCTCTAAAAGACAGGATCGATTCACAGATCATAACACACTATCCAAAGGAGCTTGACCATGGCATCAGAATTACAGAGGAATATTCATGGACAAACCGTGACGTAAAGATCAAGCAGGCAATTCCATATTATTTCAGAGAGATCATTGAAATGACAGCGATGCAAGCGAGAGCGAGCGAGTTTGTAGATCACAAATCAGGTGTAAGCGCGAGAATGACGATATCATCTATGGAGAATCTGATCAGCAATGCTGAACGCAGGGCAATCATGAATAGTGACAATATTATCATGCCGAGAATGTGTGACATTCAGGCAATCCTTCCCGGGATCACCGGAAAGGTCGAACTTGTTTTTGAAGGTGAACAGGAAGGCTCCGTCAAAGTTGCAAAAGCGCTGATATCAAAGTCCGTTAAAGAAGTGTTCAGAAAATATTTTCCTGACCCGCTTTTAAAGAAGAAAAAGAACTCACAGGATAAGGAAACAAAAGATCCATACTCCGGAATAGTTGAATGGTTTCAGTTTGGAGGTAAGGTAAACATCAAAGATGACATGCCTTTCGCGGATTATCTGAAAGAGCTGAAGAAAGTTGATGGTCTTGATGAATTTGTGAAAAAGTACCCTCAGTATTTTGAGAGCGAGCACGAACTTGCCTCACTTATGGAATTTGTATTAGACGGGCTTCACCAAAATTCGAAGATCGCAAGAGATGAGATAAACTCTGAGATAATGTACAAAGATATGGTCGGAAGCATGTTTACAGGCGAAAGCTTAGGCGGCTATGAGGATGATTATTACCGCTGAGGAACAGTGCGAGATTATCCCGTCTGTTGTGAGAGCAGGAAGAGTAATAAATAATTTTCAGCAGTTTTTAGTCAGCTATTGATTTGAATAACCTGTAACAGTTTTGATTGCTATGTTAGTTAAATAGATTCAGAATATCAGAACTCTGAAGCTTTGTTCATTTTATTAGTTATTCGATTTGAGTAAAATCCTTCCCTGATGAGACTTCCAATCACACTTCTGTTTTTCTTCCTGATGAATATCTCAGGCAATTCACAAATTGTCAGAGATACTTCGGCAAAGAACATTTTCAGTGATACATCTTCTTTAAGTGTTCCTGTGATTCAACCGGATACAATTCAAAGAGCTAAGACAGGTGTTGAAGCGATTATCAGTTATGAAGCAAAGGACTCACTTGTGTATGATTTCAACGAACGGAAAGTATTCCTATACAATTCAGCTGTACTCATTTACAAGGATCTGAAACTCGAAGCAGGAAGGATAACGGTTGACCAGGAAACTGAAGTGCTCGAAGCATACGGTATGCCTGACACTGCCGGAACGGCAAGCATCATACAACAACCGCTTATGTTTCAGGGTGATGAGAAGTATGAAGGAGCAAGGCTTACTTATGACTTCAATTCACAACAGGGAAGCGTATCTATGGGATTCAGTGAAGCAGAAGTAGGCTATTATTTCGGAGATAAAATCAAGAAAGTCTCATCGGATGTGTTGTTTATCAAGAATGGAATTTACACAACATCCGACGACAGGGTAGATCCCGAATACTATTTTCTTTCACCAAAGATGAAAGTTATTCCAAACGACAAGGTCATTGCGCAATCAGTCTTTTTGTATATAGAAGGCGTTCCGGTTTTCTGGATTCCGTTCGGAGTGTTTCCAAACAGGACCGGAAGATCATCCGGGTTAATCACTCCAACCTTTGGCGATGACGCTACATACGGAACATACATTTCAAAGCTCGGGTACTTTTGGGCAATCAACGATTATGTTGATCTGGGTCTGACAGGAAGCTACTTTACTAAGGGAAGGTTCGATCTGTTCGGAAGATTTCGATACGCTCAAAAGTATAATTTCAACGGAGAGATAGGAGGAGCTTACTCGAGATTACGGCTGGGAGAATCTTCCGACATTGATGCAAAGATCAGCGATCAATGGGGATTGACTCTGAACCACTATCAGCAGATAAACCCAACCACACGACTCGACGGAAACCTTGCATTCGTCAGCGGGAAAGAATTAATTAACAATTCCACAAATTCCTTGTCTGAATTACTCAGGCAAAATATTCTTTCGAACCTGACTCTCTCAAAGTTCTGGGAAGGAACTCCCTTCTCTGCCAATGTGAATTACTATCGCGATCAGAATCTACAGACTAATGATGTCTTTGAGCGGCTTCCGCTTGTGAACTTCATAATGACTCAGATCTTTCCTTTTGAATCAAGTTTAGCAGACTCGCGTGACAGGAAACTCTATGAAAGCATTTACATGTCATATAGCGGAAGTCTTCTGAACAGAAGAATAAAATCAACTGCATCAGACGGAAGCACAAATACCGATATAAGAGCCGGTGTCAGAAATTTTCTGAACTTCGGATTATCTCCAAGGTTTGAATACATTACTTTGTCGCCATTCTTCAACTACAACGAGATTTGGTACAGCAAATATATCTCTCAATTTGCCGACAGTACAAACAGAGTAGTTACTCAAAACAACAGCGCAATTAAGGCTCTGAGATATTTTGATATGGGAGTATCTTTTTCAACACGGCTTGTAGGAATATTTACACCCAGGCTTCTTGGCGTCACAGGAATACGGCACACATTAACTCCATCTCTGACCTACTCATATCAGCCCGACTTCTCAGAGCCGGGTTGGGGCTATTACAAAACATATAAGGATACTTCAGGAAGGCAAGTCAAGTATTCTATTTTCGGCAATGAAGTATTCGGCGGCGCACCATCAGGAGAATCACAAAGAATAACATTTGCACTAGGAAATGTTTTTGAAATGAAGACAAGAGTAAATGACTCGACAGAGAACAAATTTCAGCTGCTGAATTTTGATGCGGGACTTAGTTACAACTTTGCTGCTGATTCACTCAATTTCTCAGAGATCTTTGCATCTTACAGGACAAACATTGGCAGTTTGCTCAATATTTCAGGAGGTGCCACATTTAATCTTTATAAGTTTGATCCTTCTTCATTAACACGGGTTAACAGATTTCTTGTTGATGAAGGAGAGGGGCTTGCAGATCTGACAAATTTCTCGTTGAGTCTGTCCAGTACATTTGCATTTGGTGTTTCATCGATTTCCAAGGACTTCTCAGACAGAAGAGATACATTAAAGACAATTGGAGATTACAAAGATATTACAACCCGAGAGTCCGAAGAAGATTACGGAATCAACATCCCGCTGAGCGGGGGGATCGGATACAATTATTCCGAGTCAAGATCCAATCCATTAAATCCTTCTAAATCTTCCAACATTTCGGGCAACTTGTCGCTTGATCTTACGAGGAAATGGAGGTTTACTGTGGCAACCAGTTACGATCTGATCAGAGGAGAGATCGCTGCTCCATATATAACTGCTTACAGAGATCTCAACTCATGGGAAATGAATTTCAACTGGTATCCTTCCGGCGTTTACAGCGGATTTTCACTCGAAATAAGGATCAAAGCACCGGAGCTTCGCGACATCAAAGTAACCAAACAAAGAAACCCGAGAGGAGTCTTCAATTGACAACGCAGAAATATTCAGGTGCAGGAAATACGTTTATAATGATAAACAACTTAGACAATGTTGTCATAGACAGGAAAAAGTTTGTACTGGATGCAATCGAACGAGAAGGCGAGGGAATGGATGGTGTTATCTTTTTAGAAAGATCTGAAGTTGCAGATTTTAAGATGAATTACTTTAACAAAGACGGTACAGGAGATGCTCTTTGCGGAAACGGACTGAGATGCACTGCAAGATATATTGCCGACAACTCATTATCAGATAAGAAAGAACTTTTGCTCGAAGCAGTATCACGTATTTTTGAATCCAAGCACAATGAAGACGGCACGATAAGGATTTCATTTCCTCCGCCGGAGAAAGTGAAGCTCAATTTCAAACTCAAAGTGCACTTTGAAGGGTGGTGGGAGATGTTGGATTGTTCATATGTTGATGTCGGCTCTCCGCATATTATAGTATTCATTGATGAGATCGAAAAACCAATTGTAAATGATCTTGAAGAAGTTAAGATAATTGACTGGGGCAGAAACATCAGGATGCACAAGGACCTTATGCCTGAAGGCGCTAATGTGAACTTTGTGAAAGTTGATGAAACAGAGAATGGTTTGCTTTCAATAAGAAGCTATGAACGCGGTGTTGAAGGGGAAACGCTGGCCTGCGGAACGGGTGCAATATCTGCGGCAATAGTATTCCATGCGCTCAGAGGACAGGCATTGCCTGTCAGACTTTTGACAAAATCAGGTGAATTTCTTGAAGTTGATTTAGAAATTGCAGATAAGAAAATCAGGAAAATATTTTTGAGCGGTAATGCAGTGAGGATAAAATAAAAGCGCCCCGTAAAGGGGCGCCTTTGTAATGCTATCAAAGTCAGATGACTTTAGAATATGATAAACGATGCAATTACATTTGTTGAAAATCTTTCTTCAGTTCCATGCAAGTAGTCATACGCTCCCTGAAGTGAGAGGGTAATATAGTTTTCAAGATAAAATATGAAACCTGCGAACAATCTGTGATTGGCTGTTGAGAAATCTTCAGCAACTGTTTCAAATACACCGTTAACTAATACTTGTTGAGCTGCTCTCTGCAGTGTGAGTCTGTATCCTAAATTGAATTGAACCCTGTTTGACATGTTATACCAGTAATCAGCAGCTCCTTCAGCTTCCCAGGTCTTTCCGAAAGTTGAATCAAAGAATGTTCTTCCGTTAAGCGCAAAGAGTAGCTGGTGGTTAAGACCAATAGGATAACCATATCTGCCTCTTACTTCGAGTGCCGGATTAGGTGTACCAATCTTTTCATTTCTGGTAAGAACCTGATAGCTAATACCAAGTCTTACATCACCGCCATAATATCTCGGGTTTGTGAAATTGTAGTTAACTGATCCATCGAATCTGTCGAACAATACACTTGAGATTCTATAATAACCCATTGAATTCGTCAATGAAGGATCTGCAACACCTGATTCAGCGATCTCTTTCTGAATGTCCTCAATGATCTTGGCTTCATAAATCTGCTTGTACTTTGCTCTGTATTCGCTCTCCCTGTCAATAATTCTGGCGATGTTCAGCATTGTTGATTTAGGAAGATACTTAGTAGTAACCCTTGATTTTCTCAGTTCGTCATCAATTCTCAATGCTTTTGCAAGAGGTGTAGCGTTGACTTGTCTTCCATAACCCAAGCCACCGAACAGATTAATTACAGGTCTGTTCTCTACACCAAATTCCTTCTGCCTGGTGTATGATGAAGTGAATGCACCGTTGGCAAAGAATCCTTTACTGTTACTGAAATATCTGCTGAGATCCGTGTTGAAAGTGTAAGAATATCTGGTTGTGTCTTCCCTTTTTCCGAAAATAGCACCGGTTAATCCCAGATTCCATGCCCAATCAGGTGAAGAATAAAATTGACTGTATGTGCCGTCAATCCTATAATCACTTGTCACGTTTTTCGGAGTTACAGTATCAAGTGGATCTGTTTCAGACCAATTATAAAAACCAGTAAGAAATGCCTGTCTTGCCGAACTCACGGGTATATCAAAGTCTGTGATTTTTACATTCTGCGCCATAACTGACGAAGAAATTATCAGACTTAAAAAGAGGTACTTGAATAGTTTCATTGTTTTCCCTTTCGGTTGTTTTTAAATATGAACAATATAAACAATTTTTGGAAAATACTTAATGAATAAATTTAAGTCACAAAAAAAATTCGCTCAAATTCAAACCCGTTTTCTGAGCAGGAATTGAGGTTTTTTTGCCAAGAAGTAACTCCTGGGTTTCCTAATTAATAGACGCTTTCTAAAAAAGTGGACAAATGTTTTTTTGATGGTAAAATTATGGTTGTTTCAACATGAGACATCAAACTGTAAATTTGCATAACAAGAAAAAAAATCTTCTGGAAAATCAATTTCAAAAGATTAAACTAATTCAGAACTTCTGCGAAAGGATAACTTGGAAAAGAAACAACTGATCATTATTGGAGCTGGCCCGGGAGGATATGCCGCGGCATTTCTTGCGGCAGACATTGGAATGACTGTCACTCTTATAGATAAGGATAAAAATCCGGGAGGCGTATGTCTTTACCGCGGATGCATTCCATCTAAAGCACTTCTTCATGCCGCAGAATTAATCAACTCAGCAGAAGATGCAAAGTCATTTGGAATTGACTTCGAAGCTCCGAAAATTGATCTCGAGAAACTCAGGAGCTGGAAGAATGAGGTAGTCACCAAATTGACATCCGGACTAGGACAGTTAACTAAACAGAGAAAGATAGAGTATCTTCAAGGCACAGCAAAATTCATTTCGAACAATTCCATTGAGCTTACTGATAATGAAGGCAAAGTAATTCAGTATGAATTTGATAATTCGATCATTGCAACAGGTTCAAGCATAATTAAAATGCCGGGTGTGAATTTAAGCTCTGACAAGATACTTGACTCTACATCAGCTCTGGAGCTAAAGGACATACCTGATACAATGCTTATCATAGGAGGCGGCTATATCGGGCTGGAGCTTGGAACTGTGTATGCATCACTTGGAACCAAGATTTCCGTTGTTGAAATGCTTCCGAGAATCCTCAGCGGTGCCGACCATGACCTTGCTGCTGTTCTTCAGAAAAACCTGACAAGAAAATTTTCATCCATAAAGACAGAGACCAAAGTTACCGGAATCTCAGAAAGCGGTAACAAACTCAAAGTAAGTTTTGCAGGAAAAGACGGCAACGAATTTGATTCCGAATATGACAAAGTTCTTGTGTCAATCGGCAGAAGACCGGATACCACCGGACTGGGATTAGACATAACTGACGTCAAGACCGACGCAAAAGGATTTGTCATTACAGACACTTCTTGCAGGACAAGCGTGAAGAATATTTTTGCAATAGGCGATATAGCCGGAGAGCCTATGCTTGCGCACAAAGCATCTCATGAGGGCAGAGTTGCTGTTGAAGTGATTCACGGAATGAAGGCAGCTTTTGAACCAAAGGCAATACCGGCTGTTGTCTTTACTGATCCGGAAATTGCCTGGGCAGGATTGACAGAAACTGAAGCTAAGGATAAGAACATTAAGCACAGTGTGATGAAATTTCCGTGGGCAGCTTCCGGAAGAGCGCTTACACTTGGCAGAACTGATGGCTTGACCAAGTTGATCATCGATCCGGATACTGAGAGAATTCTCGGCGTTGGAATTGCCGGGCCTCGAGCCGGTGACCTGATTGCAGAAGGTGTTCTTGCCATTGAGATGGGAGCAAACGCAACTGATCTGAAACTAACTATTCATCCGCATCCAACTTTGTCAGAAACAATAATGGAATCCGCCGAAATGTTCTTCGGTCAAAGCACACATATTTACAGGCCAAAGAAATGATCAACAAGCTCATTGGAATTGGCAATGAAAGGAATTATGCTTCGGAAGCTCTCATAACAACGTCCAGAAGCGGGGGAAAAGGCGGGCAGAATGTCAACAAAGTTGAGACAAAGGTTCAATTACATTTCAACGTGGAAGAAAGCTTTATCCTTTCCAATGAGGAAAAAGATTTGATCAGGAAGAAACTTTCCGGAAAGATAACAACCGAAGGAAACATAATAGTATCTTCCGAAAGTGAAAGGTCTCAATATCTGAACAGGATCAAAGCAGAAGAGAAACTAAATTCGCTCATCAGTAAATCCCTCATCCCGCAAAAACCAAGATTCAAAACCAAGCCGGGAGCTAAAGCAGTTGCTAAGAGGCTATCGGAAAAGAAGATCCAATCGATCAAAAAAGTATTGCGCAAGAAATCCGGCGAAGAAGATTAAAGAAATATACTCAGCGGGTTTTCGAGTGCCTCGCAAATCCATCTTAAGAATCTAGCCGCATCGGCACCGTCTATTATTCTGTGATCATAAGTAAGAGATAAAGGGATCATCAATTTAGGAATGAACTTTTCCCCGCTTAAGACCGGCTCCCAGACAGACCGGGAAACTCCCATTATCGCAACCTGCGGAGAATAAACGATCGGCGTGAACGCAGTTCCTCCTATTCCTCCAAGATTGGAAATAGTAAAATTACCACCGTCCATTTCATCGGGAGTTATTTTTTTTGTCCGTGCCTTTTCTGCAAGTTCATTTATCTCAACTGATATTTCTGTAATGCTTTTCTCATCCGCATTCTTAACAACCGGAACCAGCAGGCCTCTGTCCGTATCAACGGCAACTCCTATGTTGCAATACTCTTTGTAAACAATTTCCCTCTTCTGAAGATCAATGCTTGTATTGAATTGAGGAAACTCTTTTAGAGCAAGCGCGCTCACTACAAGCAGTATTGAAGTAACCGTAAGTTTGCCTCCGGCTTTTTCAACCTCAGCGGAATACTTCTTTCTGAATTCCTCAAGTGAAGTAATATCTGCTTTGTCAAACTGTGTTACCATCGGAATCGTTGACCATGCATAAGTCATAGAATCAGCCGTAAGCGATCTCACCTTGCTCATCGGTTCCACTCTGACCTTTCCCCATTTGCTGAAATCGGGAAGTGGTTTGCCCGGCATCGAAACTGTTGAACCCACTGCACCGGTCATTCTGCTCTTCACAAAAAGCTTAACATCTTCTTCCGTGATCCTTCCTGAGGTTCCTCTGCCTGTGACTTGTCCGACATCGACTCCAAGTTCTCTGGCAAGCCTTCTGACTGAAGGAGAAGCAGGGGCTGAGATCTTTCCTGACAAGCCTGAATCTGAAATCGCTTCATGAGAACTGACTGAAACTGTTTCAGCTACGGGGACCTTTGCTTCTTTCGGCTCTTCAACGGGCTCAGATTTTTTTGAGCTCTCGCTTTCTTTCTTAGAAGATTTGACAGCTTTTCCCTGTTCCTGAGAAGCAACGGAACCTGCTCCGTTTGATTCAATTTTTAGTATCACCTGCCCGATCTTTATCTTCTCACCTTCCTTTACATTGAGCTCTTTTACCACTCCGTTCTCAGTAGATGGTACTTCGAATACAGCTTTGTCAGTTTCGAGTTCTATAACAGGCTGATCTATCTTGATCGTGTCGCCTACCTTAACAAGCACCTTTACAACGTCGCCTGTATCAATGTTATCTGAAACTTCTGGTAATATTATTTCTTTTATCATTTAAATTCTGAATTTATACTGTTACCGGGTTTGGTTTTTCGGGATCAAGCTCTAATTCCATTATTGCCTTATTCACAATTTCCGCACTTATGCATCCGTCATTCATCAGACTGTTCAGCGCGGCAATTGCAATATACTTGTGGTTAACTTCGAAGAATTCTCTAAGCTGTTTTCTTCCGTCACTTCTTCCAAAACCATCAGTGCCGAGAATTTCAAATCTGCCCGGGATCCATTTACTTACCATGGCCGGTAGTGCCTTGATGTAGTCAGTTGCAGCAACAAATACTCCCTTCTCTCCAGACAGGACTCTTGAAATATACGGAACATCCTTTGATTCAGGGTTGGTCAGCTTCCTTCTTTCAACATCAGTTGCATCCATATACAATTCCTTATAGCTTGTTACGCTCCATACATCTGTTGGTATATGAAATTTTTCCTCAAGAAGATTCGCGGCCTTTATACATTCATTCAGAATTGAACCGCTTCCGAGCAGATGAGCTTTGGGACCGTCTGAAATTTTTGCGGACTTGCTGAACCTGTAAATTCCTTTTAATATACCTTCCTCAACTCCCTCAGGCATTGCAGGCATTTTGTATGATTCATTCATTGCCGTTATGTAGTAAAAGATGTCTTCCTGTTTTTCATACATCCTTTCCATGCCGTCCCTTATGATTACTGCAAACTCATAAGCAAAAGCAGGATCATAAGCCTTAAGATTTGGCACAGGCAATGCAAGTATTTGACTGTTGCCGTCCTGATGCTGAAGTCCTTCACCGCTGAGCGTAGTCCTGCCTGCTGTTGCTCCTATCAGAAATCCTCTTGTTCTGCTGTCTGCCGCCGCCCAGATAAGATCACCGATACGCTGAAACCCAAACATTGAATAGAAGATGAAGAATGGAATCATATTCACACCATGAACTGCATAAGAAGTTCCGGCGGCTATGAATGAAGACATTGAACCTGCTTCAGTGATCCCCTCTTCAAGGATCGCGCCGGTTTTCTCTTCTTTGTAATACAGCAAACTGCTTTTGTCAACCGGCTCATAGATCTGACCGACATGAGAATAAATACCAACCTGTCTGAACAATGCTTCCATCCCAAAAGTCCTTGCTTCATCAGGTACGATTGGCACAACATACTTTCCGACTCCTTCATCTTTTAAAAGCTTGGAAAGCATTTGAACAAAAGCCATTGTAGAAGATACTTCCCTGTTTCCGGAGCCTTCCATAAACTCGGCAAAGAGATCCTCGGCAGGCATCTTTAGCGGAGCAGATGAATTTCCGGTTCGCGTAGGAAGAAAACCACCAAGTTCCTCCCGTCTATGTAATATATACTTTATTTCTTCACTGTCAGCAGCAGGCCTGTAAAATGGTGCCTCAGATACATTCTCATCGGAGATAGGAATTCCGAATCTGCTTCTGAAATCTCTCAACTCCTGTTCATTGAGTTTCTTTTGCTGATGTGAAATATTCCTTCCTTCACCTGATTCACCGAGACCGTAACCTTTGATCGTCTTGGCAAGAATTACGGTCGGCGCGCCTTTATGATTCACTGCCGCCTGATATGCCGCAAAGACTTTCTCCGGATCATGCCCGCCTCTCTTAAGCTTTGCGATCTGCTCATCAGATAAGTGTTTGACAATATCAAGCAATTTCGGATCAGTTCCGAAAAAATCATCTCTGATAAATCCTCCGTCTGAAACAGAATATTTTTGATACTGTCCGTCAACAACTTCATTCATTCTTTCTATAAGCATATTTGACTCATCCTTATCAAGCAGCGGATCCCAATCACCTCCCCAGATCACTTTTATTACATTCCATCCTGCACCTCTGAATATTGCTTCGAGCTCCTGAATGATCTTTCCGTTACCTCTTACAGGACCATCAAGCCGCTGAAGGTTAGCATTTATGACAAAGATCAGATTGTCGAGTTTTTCCCTGGATGCAAGAGTAATTGCACCGAGTGATTCCGGTTCATCAGTTTCTCCGTCACCGAGGAATGCCCAGACTTTCTGCTGAGAAGTATTTTTGATTCCCCTGTCTTCAAGATATCTGCAAAATCTTGCCTGATAGATAGCCATTATTGGCGAGAGTCCCATAGATACTGTAGGGAATTGCCAGAACCTTGGCATCAGCCATGGGTGCGGATATGATGATAGTCCGCGATCAGATGAAAGCTCTCTTCTGAAATTGGCAAGATCTTCTTCGTGAATTCTGCCTTCGAGCATTGCCCTTGCATAGATTCCCGGTGCGGCGTGTCCCTGAAAATAGATCAGATCACCGCCACTTGAATGATTTGGACCTCTGAAGAAATGATTGAAACCAACCTCATACAAAGTGGCTGCTGATGCATAAGTTGAAATATGGCCGCCTATACCGTCAAGTTCGCGGTTTGCCCTTACAACCATTGCCATTGCATTCCATCTGATAATACTCTTTATGCGTCTTTCTATTTCACGGCTGCCGGGATAAACCGGCTGCTTACTTGGCTGGATAGTATTGAAATATGGAGTATTTGCAGAGAAATGAACTTCAACGCCTTTTTTCTGAGCTCTTGCCTGAAGCGAGCGGAGCAACTCATTTACTCTTTCGGGTCCCTGGGAATCAAGCACATAGTCCAGAGATTCCATCCATTCCTGGTTTTCCTGTTCCTTTTGATTCTTAGAATCGATTCCTGACATTAATTTATTATTTTAGTGAGGCAAAATACTCAATTGGAAATTAAGTATGAACGCCAAAGACAATGGACTTCACCTAATCGCTGAATCTTAGCTTTGTTATTAATAAAGTTCCTTTGTTGACGCAACTCACACCCACCCCCTAACCCCTCCGGTGTTGAGGCTGTCTCAAAACTTGTCGTCCCCGAGTGTTTCTGTCGGGGACCCATTTTTAAAAGTCAATTTTTAGAGTGGATTCCCGCCAGGAACACGCGAGAATGACAGTATGGGTTGGTTTTGAGACAACCTCGCTG
>CALEVL010000040.1 GCA_937924675.1 uncultured Ignavibacteria bacterium
CAGTCAAGTTTCGGCCACAGCGTATCCACAGCGGGCGATGTGAACGGTGACGGCTATTCAGATGTGATAGTGGGAGCATATAATTTCGATAACGGCCAGACAGATGAAGGCAGAGCGTTCGTTTACCATGGCTCTGCTTCAGGACTTTCCAATTCTGCGAACTGGTCAGCAGAGGGCAATCAGGCAACTGCGTTTTACGGCTGGAGCGTATCCTCGGCCGGCGATGTCAACGGCGACGGATATTCAGACATAATTGTAGGAGCCCGCGTGTACAGCAATGGACAATCCAATGAAGGAAGGGCATTCGCTTATTACGGCTCATCTGCAGGACTCTCCGTATCTTCAGACTGGACGGCAGAGAGCGATCAGGATGGCGCATTTTTTGGCTACAGCGTGTCCACTGCCGGGGATGTAAACGGGGATGGATATTCAGATGTAATAGTTGGCGCGAACTGGTATGACAACGGACAGACAAAGGAAGGAAGGGCTTATGTTTATAACGGCTCCCCCTCAGGCATTTCATCTGCTCCGGTCTGGACCGCAGAAAGCGATCAGGCGAATGCAGAGTTCGGTGCAAGTGTATCCACCGCCGGCGATGTGAACGGCGACGGTTATTCAGATATAATAGTCGGAGCGCAGTCATACGACAACGGCGAGACAGATGAAGGCAGTACATTTGTATATTACGGAAATGAGTCAACAGGATTAAGATCAACGGTTCAGCAGTATAAACCGGGAACAAGTTTTGTCGTTTCATCGGGAGGACTGACCGGGACTGACGGACAGTCACGTCTAAATATTTTCGGCAGGAGTCCTTTTGGAAGAGCGGACGGGATGATTGTATATGAATACAAACGAAACGGAAATCCCTTCAGCGGAGCGGTGATAACGAACAGCACTGCCTCGTCAGGATCCGGAACATTTGCAGATCTTGGAATTTCAGGCAGTCAGCTGAATAGAGATATTACAGGACTTTCTACGAGCAGGGTTTACAAATGGAGGGCAAGGGTTCAGTACAGTCTTGTCAATAATCCGTATCAGAAGTTCGGTCCTTGGAAATACTACAACAATTATATCCCGACTCCGCTTGGAAATTTCAGGGCAAAATCAGCTCCTCCGGCCACGGCGCAACTTAATCTGACATTTTTGATACAAGGATTCTATAATGCGGGCTCAAACTCAATGACAGGAGATACGGCATTAGTTTACCTGAGGAACAGCAATTCGCCCTATACGGCACTGGATTCGGCCAAAGCTTTTCTGAATTCCTCCGGTCAGGGAACATTCATCTTTTCAAATGCTTCTAACGGCACACCATATTATCTACAGATCGTACATAGGAATTCTATTGAAACATGGAGCAAGAATCCTCAGCAATTCAATGCTTCGATGCTGAGCTATAACTTCTCGACTGCTAATACGCAGTCATACGGAGACAACATGATACAGGTTGACACTTCGCCGGTGAAGTTTGCAATATACGGCGGCGATGTGAACCGGGACGGAACTGTTGATGCAACAGATGTAAGCACAATAGATAACGATGCTGCCAACTTCAACGGCGGATACATTGTAACCGATCTTACCGGGGACCACTTCGTTGACGGGACAGACTTTGCGATAGCCGATAATAACGCGGCGAATTTTGTTGGAACGATCACACCGTAGCTACATTGCCACGAATGCACGAATCAAGTTTTTTGAAAGAGCAAATATTTGGATTATTACCCACGCTGGAGTCTCCGCGCTTTTCGGGACTCCGGCGGAATGCAAAGCTTTAATTTTGTTAGTGCAATCACTCCATAAGTTTCAGCGCGTCAGATTTGTGCCACGAATGCACGAATTATGTTTTTTGAAAGAGCAAATATTTAGATTATCGCCCACGCTGGAGTCTCCGCGCTTTTCAGGACTCCGGCAGAATGTAAAGGTTGCAAAGCTTTGGCGTCAGAATCCGGGTAAAGCGCCCGAGACTCTGACGCAGGCTGAAAATAGTATAAAAAAAATGTCACCCTGAGCTTGACGAAGGGTCACTCTTCACCACGACAAGCTCGCGGCAAATTTCAGGATAAGCTCCCAAGCAACCTGCCTGCCCGCAGTTGCCTAATCTTTTACAATCGCTGCAGGCGGGCCTGCTCACGTGCTATTGAATTGTGGAAATGCATTATGGCAGGCGGGGGGCTTGGGCGCGAGGAAAGTAAAGTTGCACGTTCAACGCAATAGCAGCAATTTCCTTGCTTTAACAAACTGACCCGCTGCGATACGATAATAGTACACGCCGCTCGCCAATCCTTCAGGTGCAAACTCGACTTTGTAACTCCCCGCGGCATGCGTTTCGTTAACGAGATTCTGAACCTCACGTCCGAGTGCATCGAATACGGACAGTGTCACATGGCTCGAAGCCGGCAAACTGTAGGAAATGACGGTTGACGGGTTGAATGGGTTAGGGTAGTTCTGCTCAAGAGTAAAGTTTTGCAGAGTGCTGTATGTCTGTTCAACGGATACCGGCTTAAGTTGTTTGTACCACAGGCCGTCAATTCGGGCGGTATACAGTCTATTCGGGTGGAAAATATGCGCATACACAAGTGGCATTTGCTCGACAAATGTCCATTGCAGTCCGTCAATTGAGCGGTACCAGCGTGTCAAAGCCGCAGTTGCGGATGCAAATAATGTGTCTCCTATAGAAATCAGTTTGATGATGCGGTTCACAGGTACGCCATTGCCGGAGGGGATCCAGCTTCCTCCGTTATTGGTACTTCGATAGATGCCGTATGTAGTTCCAATATAGAAAGCTTCCCGAAATGCCTCAATGGAGTTAACAATAAATGCCTCGTTCTGCAGAGGAGCCACCTGAACCCCGGTCCATGACGTCGCGCCGTTGGGCGCATACCAGATGTAGCCGTTGCCGCCTGCGCCTGCAACAAGCGTATCACCCTTGATATCAAGGAACTCCACATTTCCTGCCGTCTGGCCGGCCAGATCGCCGAACGGATGCCAGGTGTCCTGCTGAAGCCGGAAAACTCCGGCCCCACGCGTGCCTAAATACAACACTCCGTTTCGAACTGCAAACGAACTGATTTGACTGCTCCCGAGTCCGGCAAGTCCCTGGTTTAAAGGCATCCAGTTCTGTCCGTTATCCAAGCTTGAAAACACTCCGTTGCCTCCCGTTCCGGCATACAATTTACCGTCGAAGATAGAAAGAGCATCAATGAACTGCGGACTTCCGGGCAGCAAAGCCGAACGTGTCCACACATTTCCGCCGTTTGTGCTAATGAAAACAGCGGAGTCTGTTCCGGCATACATGCTGCTGCCGCTCAATATCAGTGAAGGAATATCGCCGGCGGGGAGACTCTCAACCCTTACCCACTGGCACGGACTAATGCCGGAAACAAGAAGGAGAAGAGTCAGCAGACTGTATGTTTTTATCACTGAACTAAATGTCATGATGTTAAATTTTGTTTTGAATTATTAAGGTAATGCGAGTAACGGCCCCTGCCGTTGTAGACCTTAGCGGCCAAAACCATGCCTGTGCAGGAGGTTGTCCCAAAACCTGTCGTCCCCGAATGTTTCTATCGGGGACACACCTTAATTGATCAATTTTCTGTGTGGATTCCCGCCAGGAACACGCGGGAATGACAGAATGGGTAGGTTTTGAGACAACCTCACAGGCGGGCATGCCCGCTCATGGCTTTGCAGTTTGATCTTATACATGTATTCACAAACTGTTGCATGCAATTTAAAAACTTCATAAACTCTTCTCAATAACTTTTTCTAAAAGTATGCCTGCTTGGGAATGCGGAAAAATGTCACCCTTCGTCAGGCTCAGTGTGACACCACATGGATATGGTGTGGATCTGCTGCAGATTCAAAATTCGTCGTGGTGATCTTGCCTGCACCTTTCGGGGCGAACCCTGAAGCAGGATAAAAAAAGACGTCACCCTGAGCTTGACGAAGGGTCACTCTTCACCCACCGGTCAGAAATATTTGCATTTCAGTAAGGAGTCATAATCCTTACGTTTAATTCAAGACTGAAGTTATTCGTTCAGTCTGTTTATTACAGAAATACTTTCTTAGAGCTGCTCAGATCTTGTACAAGGAAACAAATTTCCGGTCGTTGCAACTGAAGTTAACAGCCTGAATGGACTAATAACATAACCTCGTTTTCATCGCCATCCCTTCTCGCCCCAATGATTCAGTAATTGCCGGATCGTTCTGCTGAAAAAATTATTCAGCAAATATCAAAGAAATTCTGCATCAAACATTTACCAATCTTTTGAAAGGAGTTTATCATGAGACGCAAAATTCTTATTGCAGTCATTTGCTCCTCCGTTTCTTTTCTTCTACTACTTCCATGTAAGGCAAGCGCAAACTGGTCGTCAATTGCAAATGACAATTTAACAATTGGACATTTCACAAAAAGTGATTCCCGCAGCGACTCAACACCCGGATTATTACCGGAAGAAATAATGAACAACCTGCGCGACCAAAACGGAAATAAGATCATTACGGAAGAGGATCAGGATGGTGATGCTTTTCAGAGAAAGATATTCAATGGTCTGGGAATCAATAACTATTTCGGCTATTCAGTTGCATCAGCCGGTGATGTAAACGGCGACGGTTATGATGATATAATAGTGGGCGCATATGGTTATAATTCATTTACCGGAAGAGCTTACTTGTATTATGGTGGTTTGATCATGAATACAGTTGCTGATATGGTCTTTACAGGCGAGGAATCTGATAACTCGTTTGGATTATCCGTCTCCACAGCCGGCGATGTGAACGGAGATGGTTTTGACGATGTCATTGTGGGCGCTGCCGGTTATTCTTTACTTAAAGGAAGAGCATATATCTATTTCGGTGGAGCAGTTATGAATAATACTGCGGATCTAGTAATGACCGGTGCTGCCACAGGTGACTTGTTTGGAATCTCAGTAAGATCCGCAGGCGATGTAAACGGCGACGGATATTCCGATGTGATAATCGGTGCAAATCGCAGTTACTCTTCATGGACCGGAGGAGCTAATATATATTTCGGCGGTTCATCAATGAATAACATTGCAGATGTGATTTTAGTAGGTGAAGCAGCATACAACCTGTTCGGATTTTCAGTTTCATCTGCAGGCGATGTAAACGGTGACGGTTATTCCGATGTTATCGTAGCAGCTTATGGCTATTCTTCAAATACCGGAAAAGCATATATATATTTCGGAGGAACTGCAATGAACAATACTGCAGATCTGACAATGTCAGGCGAAACAATAGACAGCTATTACGGGTCATCAGTATCTTATGCCGGCGATGTAAACGGAGATGGCTTTTCAGATGTAATAGTCGGCGCGAGCGGTTATGCCTCATATTTCGGCAAAGCTTATATATATTTCGGAGGGACATCAATGAATAACATTGAAGATGTGACAATGACAGGCGAGGCTGCAACAAATTATTTCGGAGAATCGGTCTCATCAGCCGGCGATGTAAACGGCGACGGCTATTCGGATGTGATAATCGGCGCGGATGGTTTTATTTCACACACCGGCAAAGCATATTTGTTTTTCGGCGGGATATCAATGAATAATACTCCGGATGTTACTATGACCGGAGAGACAACAAATAATTTTTTTGGCAGATCAGTTTCAACTGCCGGTGATGTAAATGGTGACGGTTATACAGATTTGATTGTCGGTGCATTTAAAAACTCTTCTGAAACCGGCAGAGTATATCTGTATGATTACTTCATGAAAAATGAGATCACAGCTGATATGACAATTACAGGCAACGTACCTGATGCAAGACTCGGAATGTCAGTCTCCACAGCCGGCGATGTGAACGGCGACGGTTATTCTGATGTGATAGTCGGGCAAGATGCATATTCTTCGTATACCGGCAGAGCATTCATTTATTTCGGCGGACCTTCAATGGATAATATTGCGGATGTGACAATGTCAGGTAATTCAATTTATGACAGTTTTGGTTGTTCTGTATCAACCGCCGGTGATGTAAACGGTGACGGCTATTCTGATGTGATTGTCGGGGCATACGGTGAATTTATTTATAATAATTATACTGGCAGGGCGCATATCTTTTTCGGCGGACCATCCATGGATAATGTTCCTGATGTATTAATGTCAGGTGAAACAGTAGGCGGAAGATATGGATGGATTGTATCGACAGCGGGCGACGTAAACGGTGATGGCTATTCAGATGTGATAGTCGGTGCAGATCAATATTCTTCTGCCAGGGGCAGGGCGTATGTTTATTTAGGAGGTGCTACAATGAATAATACTGCAGATCTGATAGTGAGCGGTGAAGCAACGGGAGATGAACTCGGAGTTTCTGTCTCATCCGCCGGAGATGTGAACGGAGACGGTTTTTCCGATGTGATAGTAGGGGCAGATCAATATTCTTTCAATACCGGCAGAGCGTATATTTTTTTCGGAGGATCCTCATTGGATAATACTGCAGATGTAACAATGACAGGAGAGGCGACAAATAATTATTTTGGCAGATCGGTCTCCTGTGCAAGTGATGTAAATGGAGATGGCTTTTCAGATGTTATAGTAGGAGAACCTGCCTATTCTTCATATACCGGCAAAGCATATGTTTATTTCGGAGGAACTTTTTTGGATAACAATCCGGATGTTACTTTAACCGGCGAGTCTGCTGGCAGTGCTTTTGGGCATTCAGTTTCATCTGCAGGTGATGTAAATGGTGACGGCTATTCTGATGTGATAATCAGCGCTTATCTATTTTCCTCATCGACAGGCAAAGCATATGTATATTTAGGAGGCTCTTATATGAACAATACTGTTGATATGACTATGACCGGAGAGGCAGCAATCAATTACTTTAGTCAAATTGTCTGTACTGCCGGAGATTTAAACGGCGACGGATATTCAGATATGATCGTTGGTGCTCCTTCATATGCTACAGTAGGCAGAACATATATTTATCTTGGTTCAGCCATTTCCGCGAAACCAATATTGAATTATGTAAAGGACGTTCCTAATGATCAGGGCGGATATGTTAATTTAAAATGGGCAAGAAGCTCTTTCGATGTCTTTGGGAATAATCTTGTAACAGGCTATTCTGTTTACAGAAGCTATCCCCCTTCGGGAGGAAACTTCTCATGGGAAGAAATAGCTGTCATCAATCCTTCACAGCACTCATTTTATACATATACTGCCCCCACTCCTTATGATTCGGGATCACAGAGCAGCGGTAATTTATTTTACAAGATCCGGGCAAGGACTTCGAATCCTAATTCATACTGGGAATCTGCCATATTCTCAGGCAGGAGCGTTGACAATATATCGCCGCCCGCAGTAACTCCCTTTATGGCTTCTTCTTCCGGGTCAGGTGTAATTCTTAACTGGGGAAGCAGCCCTGCTCCGGATCTGCTGAATTATGTTCTGTTCAGAAGTTATTCAAACAGCATTGATCCCGATACTGAAACTCCAATGGCAACATCTGTAAATACTTCATTCCTTGACACATCTCCATTGACAGGCTTGTACTATTACTTCATTGTTGCACAGGACATACACGGAAATATCAGCCCTGTTGCAGTTGCGCAAAGTCCGTCAACCACGCTTGATCTGACATTGCTCATAGAAGGATTTTATGATGCAGGAAACAATGCACAGGTCAGTGATACGATAAGAGTTGAATTAAGAAATCCAAACTCTCCATATGCAATAGTTGATCAGGCAAAAGGAGTTGTGGGATCAAACGGAACAGCTCAACTGTTTTTCGGAAATGTTTCAAGCGGAAATTACTACATCGCAGTCGAACACAGAAACAGCATACTTACATGGAGCGCAAACACTGTTCTGATCATTTCAGACGGAACGAATTCCTATGACTTTTCAACTGCATCATCGCAGGCATACGGAAGCAACATGATTCAGGTTGATGAATCGCCTGTTAGATTTGCAATCTACGGCGGTGATGTGAATCAGGACGGGACTGTTGATGCAACTGATGTTAGCACCATCGATAATGACGCATTCAATTTTCTCGACGGATATGTTGTGACGGATCTCACCGGCGATGACTTTGTTGATGGAACCGACTTTGCGATAGCTGATAACAATGCGGCAAATTTTGTTAGTGCAATCACTCCATAAGTTTCAGCGCGTCAGATTTGTGCCACGAATGCACGAATTATATTTTTTGAAAGAGCAAATATTTAGATTATCACCCACGCTGGAGTCTCCGCGCTTTTCGGGACTCCGGCGGAATGCATGATTGATATTTATCCACCGATGTTGAATTTCAAATTTCTTGCGCCATAGTCCCTGCAAAGCACCGGAGACTCAGGCGCAGACAAAAAGAGCAATTAGAAATTAAGAATTAGAAATTAGAAATATTTCCGTGCTAATAATTCTGTAGCCCACGGTTTTAGTCGTGGGCTTTTTTCATGTCGCATATAATCCCAAAACCCCGAAGGGGTGAAATAATTATAGAAATATGGTTGAAATGCGTACAACCCCGAAGGGGTGACATTACAGATTCTCCTGAGTCCCTGCAAAGCACTGGAGACTCAGTCGCGGACAAAGAAGAAAGAATCCCGAAGGGATTCCATGTTTATAGAGATTCATCATGATGATGCAACGACCCTGAAGGGGTCGCATATATTTACTTCTTTACAAATCACGCAATATGGTTACATTTAACATGATTCAATGCGCATGGTTAAGCCATCGAATCTACTGCCTTGACTGACTGAATTTATCTGCATACCTTTGCGCGGTGAAAAAAATGCTTGATAAAAAAGAACTCATATCGGCAATGGAAACTCTTCCGGAAAATCCCTCACTCGAAGAAGTAATTGAGAAGATCATTTTACTTGAAAAGATCAATCAGGGCTTGGATGATGTGTTGAATGGTAGAACTTATACTCATGAACAGGTAATGGAGATGATAAAAAGATGGTCAAAGTCAGATGGACGCAAAGAGCAGTAGATGATCTTGAACAGATTTACAAATTCATATCTCAGGAATCCCCGCACTTCGCTTCAGCAGAAATTCTGAAAATTCTTGACTGCGAAGAACTCATTCGCGAACACCCTAACAGCGGAAGGATAGTACCTGAAATCGGCAGCCCTAACATAAGAGAGATCATCAAAGGCAGTTACAGAGTTATCTATTCCTTTGAAGAAGCAGGATCTGCAAGTATTCTGACTGTATATCATTCGTCGCGATTGCTGAAAGGGATTGAGTGAATTGATTCCGCCAATCTGCACACGTTTCGCTTATGCGCTAAATGTTGCAAACATATAATCCCCATAGCATCTGTTTACAAATGCAAATCCCGAAGCGCAAGGATATTCCAACGGCGGCGTTGAATCCCAAAACCCCGAAGGGGTGAAATGATTATAGAATTATGATTGAAATGCGTACAACCCCGAAGGGGTGACATTGTTCCATGCAGAAAATAATATCACCCCTTCGGGGCTAAAATGCTTGATGTATTTGTTCTACAATAATTTCAGCCCTTCGGGCTTTAATATTCTCTCAGAAGTTCCTGAGTACCGGCATTGCACCGGAGACTCAGGCACGGACAAGAAAGAGCAATTAGAAATTAAGAATTAGAAATTAGAAATATTTGTAGTGCTTATACTTCTGTAGCCCACGACTTTAATTGTGGCCTTATGCTTTGGGACAACTATTTGCTTTAGAATTCTTATGATCAAATTATCGGGAAAATTCGAAATTGCGTCCAAAGATTTTACCCCAATAAACTGTTAAATTTGTCCAAAAAGTGAGAATCTAAATTGCAGGATTCCGAAAAAGTCCTTAAAAAGAGTGGGAAAATCTGAAAAGTCGTCTTTGACTCTATCATCAATATGAGTTAGTTTAATCAGGAAAAAAACTTTATCCAATCAGAATTATCTCTGAAGTCCGAAAGGAGAAATATGAAGACAAGAATTCCAAATTTATTCGTTGCCGGTTTCGTTGCACTCATTCTGCTTGCATTCACCATGCAAGATAAAAGCGGAAGATCATCTGAAAACGGAATAGAAAATATTACACTTGCAGTTGATTCGAAGTTGATTGACGGAAACAACATTACGGCCTGGTTCAGAAACAACGGCAGTTTTCACAGAGATCCTCAAACGGGTAATTCCGGACTTATGTGGCCAAGCGGTACCAATAAGTATCTTACGTACGCATCCGGCTTATGGCTTGCCGCAAAATCCGGCAGTGATACACTCGTTGCTGTTGCAGAATATGTTTACGAATATCTTCCCGGCTATGTTGACAATAATGGAAATCCGCAGGGGAAAGATGATCCCGACTATCATGTTTACAAGATAGTCAAAGGAGATACGCTTAGTGCTGACTATGTTAACTGGCCCGTTAACCAGGGTGCCTATCTCGACAGTCTGAACAAACCCTTTTTGCCGGGAAGCCAGACGCTGTTTTTTTCAATGACTGACGGCTATCCTGAATCACATTACAGTAATGCAGGGAGTACTGCTCCGATGAAAGCACAAGTACAGGTTACTGTGTGGTGTTATAATAATTCTTCTGAACCGGTCTTAAGAAATGTGAATTTCACGGAGTTCAAGATCATAAACAGAAGCAACCTTACATGGAATGATGCAATAATTACGATCTGGTCAGATGCCTGTTCAAGAGAGGACATTGCATTAGGTTGCGATTCTCTGAATGATATCTGTTTTGCTTTCTGCAAACCTAATTCTTCTCAGTATGGAACACAACCACCCGCATTTGGATTTGTAGCTCTTCAGGGACCGGTAAGATATACCGGCAATGTGAATGACACGGTTTATTCATATGTGCCGGGTAAGAGCAGGAAGAGGATCAGAGTCGGATACAAGGAGGTGGATTTCAGTTCATTCTGTCCAAGGCAGAATTCAACCTATGGCGATCCGAGTAATTACAGAGAGACATACAACATAATGCAAGGCCTCACCAAAACCGGCATGCCTTATATCAATCCGTTCACCAATCAGCCGACAAAGTTTCCATATTCCGGAGATCCCGAAACACAAACAGGCTGGCTCTGGCCAACATTCGGCAACGACAGATATAATATGAATTTCGGATTTACAGATCTGAATCCCGGAGATACGCAGACAGTTGTAATCGCTAAACTTGTAAGTCAGGGAACCAATAACTTAAACAGTGTCACAAAGCTAAAGGCAGATGCTCAGTACATTAAGAAACTGTTTGAACAGAACTTCACCACTGTTGATGTTAAGCAACTTTCAAACATCATTCCGGAAGGTTTCAAACTCTATCAGAACTATCCGAACCCGTTCAATCCTGTTACGAAGATAACATTCGATATCCCTTCACACGCAGGAAGCAATAATTCAGAAGTGAGATTAGTGATCTATAATTCTTTGGGTAATGAGGTTGCAACATTGCTGAACTCTAATCTCAGAGAAGGTAGATATGAAGTCGAATTCAACGGCAGCAATCTGCCAAGCGGGGTTTACTTCTGCCGGCTGATGTATGAAGGTAACTTTGCAACCGCAAAAATGTTGCTCTTAAAATAAGTGAGGTTGTTCACTCCTGCTTCTTTGGCTTCTTAGTGGAATCAGGAATCTCATCCTGACGCCATTAGTTTACTTGTGTCGGTACGAAAGTCCAGACACCACAACGAAATGTTGCAGACAGATAATCCCCATAGCATCAATGTACAAATGTGAATCCCGAAGGGATTCCATGTTTATAGAAATTTATCATAATGATGCAGCGACCCTGAAGGGGTCGCATATATTTGTTTGTTTCACAAATCATGCAATTGCAAGATCTCTATTATTCGACCCCGTCGGGGTCGGGTGGTGATGCAGGTTCGTTGCTACAAACATGGGATGCCTTCGGCATCAAATTCGTTTATGAAATTCATGTTGCAAACATATAATCCCCATAGTATCAATCTGCAAATGCAAATTCCGAATGAATGATCACAGATGCTCCTGAGTCCCGGCAAAGCACCGGAGACTCAGGCGCGGACAAGAAGATTTTGGGAACTTATTGTAAGAGCCTGGAGAAAGTTCTTCCAGCTTATTTAACAATTAGAGCCAGCTCATCTGCCTTTTGTAATAGCCAATCTTTGTGATAAAGCAGTCTTTCATTGTCCATAGTCTTTCTTGTGAATTCAACTTCTGAAGATTTATGAGTGCTTTTCATTTTAAGCAGTTGGGAATAATGCTTAAGAAAGTTCTTGACAGAGATTCTTGTGTCTTCTGAAATTTCTTTTGAATCAGAAGCATAATGTTTGAATGTATCTATAAGAAAATATGCAGGGTCTTCAAGATTAAGTTCATAGTAAATTTTCAGCATCAGAAATTTTACGTCGGTTTTGAGTCTTACAAGATCATATTTGACCTTTGATACATATTGCAGGGACTCTTCAAAATCTCCTCTGCCAAATTTTACAACAGCCATTGAAAAGTATTTCATATTGTCAACATATTCCGGCTGAAGTTCCTTTGTATGATCTTCAATGAATTTCTCAGCCCAGTCAAATTCATTTACTGCAACGGAGTGAATGACAGCACTTCTGTAAAATGCAGGATGCATAAAATCATCTTCAGAAACTTTGTATGCTCTATCTTCGACACAGAAGCTCATGATCTCAAATAGTTCTTTCCTTTTGACAACATTGCTAAATTCACTGCCTGAACTAAGGATGTTCATCATGTCAGCATAGAAAAAATTCTTTTCAAATTTTGAAATTCTGTCCCTGTTAGCTACAAAAATTTCCTTTGCCTTTCTGTAATATTCCAAGTCATTCCCATTGATGATGCTTTTGTATGTATAATAGTTGAACAACAATTGAGGATATTTCTCATGAGTGCTGAAAGCTTCTATAGCTTTTTCAATGTCAATGGCCTCGATAACTCTGCCGGTAAAATCACTTTCCGGTTTTGCATTGTTATAGGTTTCTTCGAGATATTTGATCTTTGCAGTCCAGATCATGTTAAGGATGAACTGAGCTGAATTCCATTCAAAGGACTTTATTCCCTGATCAAGAAATTTTTTGTAATCCAGAGTATAGGCAAAGTATCTTGTGTTAAGCTGCTCCAGCTGAAAGTATTCCAGTGCAACAGTAGCCGATTCCTGATTCATCATTGAAAGTTCTTTGTATGTTTCAGCAAGAAACTGATCGTAAAATTTGATTAGATTTCTGTCAAGGAATCCCCGCAGAATGGTTCTGTTTTTGAGCATCACATTATTCTTTATGCTCGAATGGTAGATAAATTCTGTGACTGCTTTCTGCAGAGTAGAAGAAATATTTCTAACCAAGTCCCTGTATTTTTTATCGCAAGAGTTCTCACCGGGATAGAGTTCAGTTATGATCAGCTCTTCACTTACTTTATCAGGAGGAAATTCCGGATAGTGCTTTTTGAGATAATTAAACAAAGGCAGGGGATCCCTTTCCTTCTTAAAATATGGGGATTTAAGGAATTTCTCAAACTCAGACATTTCATTTTTTGAAAAGGTTCTCAGAAATGCTATTAGCTTCGTATCTTTTTTGCCGGCAGGCTTATTCATCATGTAATTTTTTTCGTTACAAAATTAGTCACAAAAAGCCGTAAAAACTAATGTTTTTACTCCGTTTCAACAGATTCCAATAAATCATTTCGATATTATCTGTACAAAGTTTCTTTGCAAGGTCATTTCTGCTCCGTTAATTTGCAGTCAAAATTAAGTTCATGGATGACAATAATCTGAAGCAGCTTCTTGAAAAATTGAGGACTAAAGTAAAAGATTCTTCCGGAAAGATCAGAGAAGATGAACTTATAAACATGATTAATGTGATCGCAAAAACGGAAATGGAATTGAGGCGTAATGAAAATGGAAACACTGAAGAGTTCGTGAAAGAGATTTTGAAATTTGTTAATGAAGATTGAAAACTGAACATACAATCCTAAGAACTGAATCTTTCAAACAACATTTGCAGAATCAAACTCGCAAAATCTATTTGAAAGAAAATTTGAGATGAAGTCAATTAAATTATAAACCAAAAATACAATCACATGAAAAAAGATCTAACGGAAATTTGCAGTGATCATTCTGCTTCAGCGAAAGCTTCCGGATACAAATCCGAAATGAAACAACTGACATCAATTTTATTACTGCTGATCAGCTTAATCACATCAGGTCTGAATGCTCAGTCAGACAGGATACTGAACAACAATGGAGTAGATTATACCAGAAATTTCCCTATGGGTATGACCAATGATGTTTTGAATGAAATTATCAATCTGCCTAAAGGTGCGATTGACAATTACCGCGGACCGGAAGTAACAGATCAGAGTGGCGGACCGGATGCTTACGGATATAAATGGATAGACAGTGATGACCCGGGTGGACCTGTTTACAACTGGGTAGAAATTTCCGGAGTCGGAACTCCAATCACAAGCTGGACTAACGGATATGATGACGGCTATACTGTCATTGCTTTGCCTTTTGCTTTTCCATTTTACGGGACAAGTTATAATAATCTGAAAATCTGCACGAACGGCTGGGTATCATTTGATGTTGCTTCAACAAGTGCTGTTTACAATAATATTCCAATACCAGATGCTTCAGATCCAAATAATGCAATTTTCCCGTTTTGGGATGACCTGTATATTGAAACAGGTGCTGTTTATTATTATAACGATGTTGCCAATGACAGATTTATTATTCAGTATAACAATGTCCCGCACTATTCCGGCGGCTCAGAAGGACCCGGACCTTATACATTTGAAGTTATCTTAAATAAAGACGGAAAAATTTTATTTCAGTATAAGAGTGTGCTTGATCCGTTAACATCAAATACAATCGGCATTGAAAATTCAGCAGGAACAGACGGATTGCAGTTAGTCTATAACAATACTTATGTCAAGAATAATTTAGCAGTAATGATTTCGATAGCGCCTCCGAAGATTACTTCATTCTCACCTTTAAGCGGAAATATAGGCTCAACTGTATTAATTAACGGCGAAGGATTTAACACAACTCCGGCAATGAATACAGTATATTTTGGGTCAGTAAAAGCTATTGTTACTGCAGCATCAGCTACGACCCTTACAGTAACAGTTCCGGTCAGTTCAAATTATCAGAGTATTAGTGTCACTAATATGGCGTTCAATCTGACCGGCTATTCTAATTTACCTTTCAATATTACATTCCCCGGTGGCTGTAAACCGGATTTTGATGCAGGCTTTACATATCTGAATTCGGCTTTCGGTCCGAGAAATATTGAAACAGTTGATTTTGACGGAGATGGAAATTCTGATATACTTCTCTCAAGTTATACAGGTGCTTCTGTTGGTGTTATAAGGGTTACTTCTTCAGGAGGAAACCTGACTTTAGCTCCGAGAATAAATTTTGCAATTGGAACTGCACCTGAAAATATTACCACAGGTGATATTGACGGTGACGGTAAGCAGGATATAATTGTAATGAGATATTTTTCCGAATTAATTTCTGTATTTCTTAATACTTCAACACCCGGAAATATAAGCTTTGCTCCATATGTTAATATCACAGTTGGTAATGTGGGCGATCGATCCCTTTCTGTAAGTATCAGTGACTTTAACGGAGATGGAAAACCTGATCTGGCATCAGCCAATTGGAGAAGTTCGGGAAGTTATTTCATGTCAGTTCTTACGAATAAATCCACTCCGGGAGTAATAAGTTTTGATCCAAAGATTGATCTCGCAGCATTAGATCAACCTCTTTATGTCAGCACAGGGGATGTTGACGGTGATGGAAAGAAAGATATTGCATTAGCAACTTCCGGCTCAAATATTTCCGTTTACAGAAATACAACTTCAAGTAACACACTTAGCTTTGCAGCGCCTGTAAATTTTGCCGGTGGTATTGTTATGAGAGAAATGGTATTTGGCGATATTGACGGAGACAATAAAGGTGACTTAGTAGCAGCAAGTGTGAACCCGGGAAGTATAACAATTTTAAGAAACACATCATCACCTGGAAATATTAGTTTTGCTGCGAAAGTTGATTTCGGTGCCGGTGGATTCGGAGTCAGATCAGTAAGACTTGGTGATATTGACGGTGATTCAAAAGTTGATGCTTCAATTGGATATGAAAACAAAACAATTGTCTCAATATTCAGAAACATATCGTCAACAGGTGTTGTAAATTTTGAGAATAAAATTGATTACTCTCCTGCTTCAACATCGAATTCATATTGTACTGCTTTGGGGGATTTGAACCAGGATGGCAGGCCTGAATTGCTTGCAGGCAATTTTAACGGAACAAACCTCACAATTTATAAGAATAAAGCTATTGCCGCTTCGCTTCAAACAAGTATGCTGGGGAACGGAAACCCTGTTGTGAACGGATCGGTAACTCCCGGTCTGGCAAATCATACCGACTTTGGATATACAAGTTTAAACACTCCTGTTATAAGAACATTTACTATGCAGAATACAAGTACTGACAGTTTAAATATAAACAGTATTTCTACATCAGGCGGTGATTCAGCTTTGTTTACAGCGGGAAGTATTTCTCCTGCAGGTAAGATTGCTCCGGGAACATCAAAAACGTTTACAGTTACATTTAATACACCAACATTTGGAACAAAAAACACAATTGTAAAAGTAAGTTCTGAAATTTTGTCCGGTACTCTGTGTAATACTCAGCAGAGTTATACTTTTGCAGTAAGAGGAGAAGCCGGCACTCCTCCTGTAATTTCAGCATCCCAGGATACTATCGTTTCAACCTTATTGGTTGGTTCAAATACAGAAACCAAAAATTTGAGTATTGGAAACTCCGGAACTGCTTCATTATACTGGTCGCTGGCAGAAAACCATCCTCTATCAAGACCTACGGCTGCATCCGTAACAAATCATAATTTTACCGACAAAGAAGTAAATGAAATCATAAATAATCCTAAAGGATCAAGTGATAAGTTCAAAGGAGCCGAGGTTACTGACCGTTCAGGCGGACCGGATGCATTCGGATACAGATGGATTGACAGCGATTCAGCGGGCGGACCGGTATTCAACTGGACTGACATATCCGGAACCGGAACACCTGTAACTGTCTGGACCGGCAATAAAGATGACGGTACTGCAATAGTTGCACTGCCATTTTCTTTTCCATATTACGGAGTAAGCTATCCGAAACTGAAAATATGTACTAACGGATGGGTTTCGTTAGATACTGCATCTGCGGACAATGCATACAACAATTCTCCGATTCCTGTTTCTAATGAACCCAATCTTGCCATTTATCCTTTCTGGGATGATCTCGACTTAAGAAGTTCAGGGAATGTCTATTATTCTAATGATGTATCAAACAACAGATTTATCGTTCAATTTGAAAATGTTCCACACTTCGGTTCCGGAGGTCCTTATACATTCCAGGTTATTCTTCACAGTAACGGAAGCATCTATTTTCAGTATTTAAATATGGCATCACCGGTAAATTCAAATACTGTCGGAATTGAAAACGGAGCAGGTAATGACGGACTTCAGATAGTCTATAATAACAACTACGTTCATAATAATCTTGCTGTGCAAATACTTAGTCCCGGCTATAACTGGGTCTCAGAAGATCCTGTTAACGGAACAATTGCAGGAGTCGGAAGTCAAAATGTAAATTTACTTTTCAACAGTTCATCTCTTCCAGTTGGAATTTATACCGGAAATCTGATGATCACTTCAAATGATTTAACAAATCCTGTTAAAAATGTAGCTTTAAAATTGAATGTAGTTTCTACGGTACCTGCATCAATAAAACTTGCAATAGAAGGATTTTACAATGCCGGTTCGGATGGGATGAATATTTCTGACACTGTAAGAATTTATTTAAGGAACAATTCATCGCCTTATGGTATAGTTGACTCTGCAAAGTCTGTAGTTAATGCTGCGACTCTTACAGGTTCATTCTTATTCAGCAATGCACCGGCAGGAACTTATTATCTGCAGGTTAAAGGAAGAAACTGCATTGAAACGTGGAGTAAAGCAGGCGGTGAGTCTTTCAATCCGGGAGCAGTTTTTAGTTATGATTTTACAAATTCGATAACCCAGGCATTCGGCAGTAATATGACACAGGTTGATAATTCTCCTGTCAGATTTGCAATTTTCAGCGGTGATGTAAACCAGGACGGAACAGTTGATGCAACGGATGTCAGCACAGTTGATAATGACGCATCAAACTTTGTCAGTGGGTACGTTGTGACAGATCTTACGGGAGATGATTTTGTTGACGGCACTGACTTTGCAATTGCCGATAACAATGCAGCAGGTTTTGTTTCGGTGGTAACTCCATAATCATTATCTCGGCCCACGAATTCATTCGTGGGCTTTGTTGTTTGTGAGCTGTGCAATTTAGCTTCGCTGATGAAACAGGCTTTTCGATAGCAGACAACAACCCAACAAATTTTGTGTCGGTGATCAATCTGTCACCCAGATCTCAGCCCACGAATTTATTCGTGGGCTTTGTTAATTTGGATGAATTCTCCTTCGAAAATATTGCTGATATCTATTTCGCGAATGTGACACAAATCACAAACTATTCTGTCTTTGTTTGTTATTTTTGAATGAGCTACGATAATGAAAATTACGAAGTACACATGCATGCCCGGTAAATCAATTTCATTTTTCTGAACTTCTTCTAATAACCTGACCGGAATCTTGATGATGGGTTTGAGAATCTTGTCTTGGTAAACATACTGTCCTCTCATTTTGATTTTGTGCTTTGGGAATGAACCGCTATTCCTGAAGATATAAAGGAAACCCTTTTCATAATCTCTTTTACAATAACAATTTAACAAAATGAAATGAAAGTATTATTCAGACTTCAGGCTTCAATTGGAATTGTTTTGCTGATTGCAGTGAGCTCCAATGCAAACTCTTCGCTGACAAAGATCAATGAGCAGTCAGGTTTTCGGCATTCTGAATCGGTTTATAAGAGAGAGGTTCCTGATTCTCTTCCTCAAGGTGTGACAAATGAATGGTTAAATTCTCTCACTGATAAAAACGGGAGCCGCCTATCAAATGAAGATCCTGAAGCAGATGCACTGCAAAGGAAATTGTTCAACGGACTTGTTGCGAGTTCACAATTTGGGCAGAGTTTGCATTCAGCCGGAGATGTTAACGGCGATGGTTATGATGATATTATAATCGGAGCTCCTAGTTATAATTCCAATACGGGAAGAGCATACATTTATTTTGGAGGAGCAAGCATCAATACGGTTCCCGATGTAACACTCACAGGTGAATCCGTGTCATCATTTTTTGGCATTTCAGTTTCAACCGCCGGAGACGTAAACGGTGACGGCTATTCCGATTTGATTATCGGAGCGAACGGATATTCCGCGAGCACCGGCAAAGCATATATTTATTTTGGCGGAGCATTAATGAATAATACTGCAGATGTGACTATGACCGGTGAGGCAGGAAACAATTTTTTTGGATATTCAGCTTCATCAGCCGGAGATGTAAACGGCGACGGTTATTCCGATGTAATTGTTGGTGCATATGGATATTCTTCAAACACAGGAAGAGCGTATGTATATTTCGGAGGGTCTTCTATGAATAATACATCAGATGTAACAATTACAGGTGAAGCAGTAAACAGCTCGCTGGGAGTTTCAGTCTCCTCAGCCGGAGATGTAAACGGCGACGGTTATTCCGATGTGATTGCCGGTGCTTATGAATATTCTTCATATTCAGGTAGAGCATATATTTATTTCGGAGGGAATTCTATGAATAATACTTCGGATGTAACAATGACCGGTGAAGCAGCAAATATCTATTTTGGAATTTCAGTCTCAACAGCCGGTGATGTTAACGGAGACGGTTATTCGGATGTGATTGCCGGTGCTTATGGATATTCTTCAATCACAGGAAGGGCATACATATTTTTTGGAGGTGAATCAATGAACAACGCCGCAGATGTAACAATAACAGGTGAGACATCGGGTAGCTATTTTGGATTTTCGGTCTCAGATGCCGGAGATTTAAACGGAGACGGTTATTCTGATGTGATAGTCGGAGCAAGGGGTTATTCCACAAGCACAGGCAGAGCATATATGTTTTTAGGCGGAGCAATAATGAATAACACAGCAGACATTACTGTGACAGGTGAGGCAACATTCAACTATTTCGGAAGTTCGGTCGCATTCGCCGGAGATGTGAACGGTGACGGCTATTCTGATGTCATGGTCGGAGCTCACGGGTATTCATCAAATACTGGAAGAGTTTATTTGTATGATTATTACATGTCGGATGAATTAACTCCGGAAATAACATTTACAGGTGAAGCAACAAATGTTCGATTTGGAATGTCCGTTTCAACCGCCGGAGATGTGAACGGCGATGGTTATTCGGATGTGATAGTTGGGGCATACAGATATTCTTCAAATACCGGAAGAGCATATGTCTTTTACGGTGGTCCTAATATGGACAACATTGCAGATGTAACAATGACCGGAGAAGGCACAAACAACTACTTCGGCATTTCTGTATCTTCAGCAGGTGACATTAACGGTGACGGATTTTCCGATGTGATTGTAGGAGCGTATTATTATTCTTCATATACCGGCAGAGCTTATATATTCTTTGGCGGTGCGTCAATGAATAATACAGCTGATGTTACCATGACAGGTGAAGCAACATCTAACAACTTCGGTTACCGCGTCTCTGTGGCAGGCGACGTAAACGGTGACGGATATTCCGATGTCATTGTCGGAGCAAACGGTTATTCAACAAATACCGGAAGGGTGTATATATTCTTTGGGGGAAATACCGTGGATAATACAGCCGATGTTACCATGACAGGAGATTCGGTTTATCAAAACTTCGGAAGTTCTGTATCTTCAGCCGGAGATGTGAACGGTGACGGATATTCCGATGTAATAGTTGGTGCATACGGTTATGCTTCTTATACCGGCAAAGCAAATATTTATTACGGAGGCTCATCTATGAATTCTGCAGCTGATCTGACACTAACCGGAGATGGACCGAGCAGTTATTTCGGATTTTCTGTTTCGACTGCAGGGGACTTAAACAATGACGGTTATTCCGACATTATGATAGGAGCTTATGGATATTCTTTGCTATCAGGAAAGGTCAATATCTATTATGGCGGTTATTACCTTGATAACGTTCCCGACTTAGTCTTAACAAGCGGATCATCTTCAGGCTATTTTGGTTATTCAACTGCTGCTGCCGGTGATGTGAACGGTGACGGATTTTCAGATATCATAATTGGAGCTGTCAACTATAGCACAAGTTTTGGAAGGGCATATATATTTTTTGGAGGTGTGGATATGAATACTGTGTGTGATGTATTTATGACAGGAGAGGGTGATAATTATTATATGGGCATTTCAGTATCATCTGCAGGCGATATAAACAGTGACGGATATTCGGATCTGATAGTCGGTGCATACGGATATTCTTCTTATACAGGCAAAGCTTATATCTTTACCGGCTCAGCTATTTCCGTAAAACCAATTTTGAATTACGTAAAAGATGTGCCAAATGATCAGGGGGGAAAGGTAAAGCTGAAATGGGCAAGAAGCGGACTCGATATTATTGGCAATAATCAGATTACGGATTATTATATTGAGATGAGTTATCCGCCTTCCGGAGGAAATTTTTCATGGATTCCTGCCGCCGTAGTTGCTGCAACAAAAAACCCGTCCTACTCATACAATGTCAATACACCTTATGATTCCTCATCAGGTACAACAGGAAATTTCTATTTCCGGGTTACTGCAAGAACATCCAATGCTTCAGTATTCTGGAGATCGGCTGTCTTATCGGGAAGAAGCATAGATAATTTAGCTCCTCTTATGGTGTCTCCGTTTAGTGCAGCTCCTGAATCAGGGGATGTAATCTTAAACTGGAAGAGAAGCACTGCTCCCGATCTGCTGAACTATATTTTATACAGAAATACTGCGCCTGTAATTGACCCTGATACTGAACCTGTGTTTGCAACAACTGCTGATTCAAATTATCTGGATACTTCTCCTTTGTCAGGTGTGTATTACTATTTCATTGTAGCACAGGATATTCACAATAACAAGAGTCCTATTGCAGTTGCTGAAAGCCCGAACATCACACTAAATCTTACAATGTTCATTGAAGGAATGTATGATGCAGGCACTGACTCGCAGGAGAGCGATACGATAACTGTTGAATTGAGGAATGCGGTTTCGCCGTATACAGTTGCGGATGTTGCTAAGGCGGTTGCCGGAACAAACGGCAGTGCAGTGCTGAAGTTCGGGACAGCTCCTGACGGAAACTATTACTTCGCAATCAAGCACCGCAATGCGCTTGAAACGTGGAGTTCAACATCTGTTTATCTTTCAACAACAACTCCGGCAATTTATGACTTTTCCTCGTTAGCATCGCAGGCATACGGCAGCAATATGATTCAGGTAGATACTTCGCCGGTTGTGTTTGCAGCATTCAGCGGTGACGTAAATCAGGACGGAACAGTTGACGCAACGGACGTAAGCACGATAGACAATGATGCATCTAACTTTGTCAGCGGCTATGTTGTGACTGATCTTACTGGTGATGATTTTGTTGACGGAACTGACTTTGCGATAGGCGATAACAATGCGGCAAATTTTGTTAGTGCAATCACTCCATAAGTTTCAGCGCGTCAGATTTGTGCCACGAATGCACGAATTATGTTTTTTGAAAGAGCAAATATTTGGAATAGAACTAAATCAGTCACCCTCTACCCTTGGGGAGAGGCCTGCCCGCTGCAGGCGAGGCAGGCTGAGGGTTTGCTTTATCGCCTACTCTGGAGTCTCCGCGCTTTTCGGGACTCCGGCGAAATGCAAAGGGTGCAAAGCTTTGGCGTCAGAGTCCGGGTAAAGCGCCCGAGACTCTGACGCGGGCTGAAGACATTTGAATAGAATGACAGTTTGTCAAAAACTCTGATTAGTTATTCAGATGGATAGCCGTAACAATAATGAAGATTGAAGGAGTATTGAATAAAATCAGGGATTTTGTACTACAGAATGAACTGAAAGCCGAACAGAAGAAAGACTGTTAAATCACAAGCACTCAAGATGCATGAGATTTTGTTTATGTACTCAACTAAGAACGAATTGATTTCTCATAACCAAACCATTCTAAAAGTTCTTTAAAATGGAAAATATGAAAAAAGAAAACATTGCTTTTTTAGTTGTAACTCTTTCTGCATTTGGAATTCTACTCGGTTTTTCCAATGGAAGCGATAAAAACAAGGATAAAGATCGGAATTCATCAAGGATCGGAAACACAAGTATCGAGGTAACAAAAATCTCAGATCTGAACAAGAATATACAATTCGATGCAAACGGAACACCGAATCAAACTTACGGAGCATCTTATTACACAGATAATTTTGACGGAGCAAATGATACTACTGCATTAAAAGCCCGAGGTTACAAAGTTTTTTACAGGGGTAGCGGTGTTCAAGGAGCTGTTGCTACTTGGTTCCAGGGAAACTCGGGTGTTTTTGCTGCATTCAATGGTCCCTCTAATGGATATGTAGCAGCAAATTACAATGTAGTAACAGGTATAAACAATATTGATTGCTGGCTTGTCCTGCCAAGACAAAATGTTGCAGTAGGAGATTCTATATTTTTTTATAACAGATCTGCACAAAGTTTCGGACCTCCTCCGACATATCCTGATTCAATCAGGGTCATGTATTCTGCCGTAGGTGATTCAATTCCGGAAGCAGGAACATGGGTCGAACTCGGAAGATTTGAAGGAAACGTAAACGGTGTCTGGCAGAGATATGGTTACGGAGCTCCATCAGCTGGTACTAATGCGAGATTTGCCATAAGATATGCTGTTGTTGACGGTGGACCTTCAGGATTAAACAGCGATTATACAGGATTTGATGATTTGACAATCGAAGCTCCTCCGATTGCAGCAGATGTAGGCGTAGAATCAATTACAGATCCGGTGGGAACTGTAGTATTACCATCTGGTGCTATATTGCCGACAGCTGTTGTAAAGAATTTCGGTACAACAATGCAGTCATTCAACGTAACAATGACAATCAATCCAGGTGGTTATTCAAGTACTCAGACTGTATCTTCATTAGGCGGCGGAGCTACCCAGTCGGTGGATTTCAGCAGTCATACTCCTCTTGCCGGTATTTATACTTTAAGAGTCTATACACAGTTAGGCACTGACGGAAATAGATTAAACGATACTTTGCTGACAACATATTCAGCTTATAATCCACATTACGGAGGCGTTGGTGCATTTAATTCAAGTAGTTATTTCTATGCTAATTCAACATCCGCGGCATCTGGTGCACCATCTCATCCGGGTTATTGCAGACTTGACACGGCAGGAAGTACTTCACTTGTTGTAAACAGTATTGCATCAATAACACTTACAAATGGATCCTTAGATGACGGACACTGGGGAATTTTACTCGGCACACCGAGAAAAATAAAATTCATGGGTGTAACTTACGATTCTGTTTATATTGGTACAAACGGAGTATTGGGATTTATCAATTTTACCCCCGCAAGTTCTAACTGGAATCCGCCGGCAAGCGGATTACCAAGCTCCGGTAACGGGGGAAATATCAGACCTGCGATTTATGCTTTATGGAATGATATGAACTGGGGAAATACACTTCAGCCGGTTAACAGATTGAGCTATAGAATTGATAATGTAAGAAATCAACTTATAGTGACATATGACAGAGCACCTTTGTTTGGCGGTACAGCCTCTGACTATGTTACATTCCAGGTTTGCATAGAATTACAGGCAGATACGGCAGGGGCTCCTAATTCTAATATCATAATTGGTTGGTCAAATTCTTCTACAGCAGTAAATTTACCTATGCTTGCAGGATTACAAAACTCAACAGGTTCGGAATGGTTTCAATACGGATTCTACGGAGGAAGCGTTACAACAATTGGAACATTGTTTGACTCATTGGGTGCAGGAGTTTCAGTAGCAATAGGTCCAGATGAAACAAATCTGAGTGGATACTGTCAAGCACCAAGTACAGTCTTTCCAACATTTTATCAGCTGTCATTTCCGGTTGATACATCTGCAATTGAATTTTATTTATCTGATTGGGGTGAACTCCTATTTGTTTATGAAACGGCACTTCATGAAAGATATCTAAATCTATCAGTGCTTGCTCCGGGAGTGGATGATGTTTGGCAGATTGAAAATGCATATCTACCAAGTTGCAAAAGCATTTTTATAGACACTATTTACTTTGCTTTTGATATTGGAGATTCAGGTATTGCAAACAATTCTATTGATTATGGTATAAGCATTTCCGCAGACACTTTAAATTCCGCTCCTCCGATTTCAGATAACGCAGAATTATACTACGATAGCACATTTATTGAAGATGGGATGTTCATCATTGAAGAATCTAATGATATTGATTCTAATGGAAGAGCCAGGAAGTATAAAGAATGGAAAGTGAAGGATATTGCAAATTATTATTTTATTCAAGATTCGGTTTTGGAAAATATAGAAATAGATTGCAGTAAAAAAGAATGCTTACCTGCAGCTGTTCATTATAGTTTGTCTTATTTAAAAAATATTAATGGAATCATTGTCCCAAACATAATACCTGATCCTATATCAATTGAAGTTCTTAAAAAAGCACATGGTAATAATTCTGAAAATTGGATCAATGGTCATGATATTTTAAAGGGCAAAACTACAAACACAATACCCGGGAAGAGTAATCATTTGCAACGTGCTGGTATTCCAATGCGAACCCGGGAGTTTAGATTTTCAGAAACCCAGCCGGGTGAAAATGAATCTATAATGAATACTGCGTTGGCTGAACTGAAACAAGGACAAGATGTTGAGTTAATATTAAGAAATAAAAAAACCAAAAAGGGACACGCTGTTTTTTTAACCGGAATTAAAAAAGAAAGTGGCGGCATTTGGTCAATAGAGACCATTGATGACCATAAACAAGGTAAGAAAGGTGGAAAAAGAGAAGGCAAGTCGATCATTAAGACTAATGCGAACAATGCTCACATAAAAGAGGGTATCCTTCATAAATATGAGATTTTTTCAATCGCCATCGAATGTCCGAGTACAAATAATGCCGTGGCTAGTTTAAGCTATCCGAATGATGGTGCGGTTTTAAAGAGTAAGAATTTAATTTTGAGAGGAGACACTTTAACCGGGAAGAAATACACCTGGACAATTGAAATCTCTAAAGATTCATTGTTTACCTGGGATTCGTTAATTGTTCGCATAGATTCATTGCTAAGCCCTTCATACAAATTTCCTGAGGAGTTAAAGAAGAACAGAAAATACTATTGGAGAATGTCTGCAGATAATGAATTGACTGGTGACGGAATGCTGAGTGCTCATAGAAGCTTTGAAATCAACAATAAATCTTTAAACACTAAAGTTGGCATAGAAGGTCAGAAGTCAAATAATTTATATGTGAAGATTATAAGCACAATTGATACTGCTGTGGTAAAGATTGCTGAAATTGTCAGCCCCTATAATACAATTGACTCTGCACTTGTGTTGATCGAAAATGGTACGTCGGACGAAGTAATTTATTTTTCAGAGGCAGAATCAAAACCATATCATATAGTAATTAAGCACCGAAACAGCATCGAAACATGGAGCAGTAATCCGGTGCAATTTTCTGATACAAGTATAGTGAATTATGATTTCACTTCTGCTCAGTCCCAGGCATATGGTAATAACATGATTCTAGTTTCCGGTTCGTGGTGCATATTCTCCGGTGACGTTAATCAGGACGGAACCGTTGATGCAACTGATGTGAGTACGATTGATAATGACGCAGCTAATTTTGTCAGCGGATATGTTGTGACTGATCTTACTGGTGATGATTTTGTTGACGGAACTGACTTTGCGATAGGCGATAACAATGCGGCAAATTTTGTTGGAACGATCACACCGTAGCTACATTGCCACGAATGCACGAATTTTGTTTTTTGAAAGAGCAAATATTTAGATTATCGCCCACGCTCGAGTCTCTGCGCTTTTCGGGACTCCACGAAGTGGCGGGCCGGCGGAATGCAAAGCTTTGGCGTCAGAGTCCGGGTAAAGCGCCCGAGACTCTGACGCG
>CALEVL010000041.1 GCA_937924675.1 uncultured Ignavibacteria bacterium
TTCGGTTGAGATAAGCGCTGAAAGCATCTAAGCGCGAAACTCGCTTCAAGATTAAATTTCCCTCCGTAGCAATACGGAATAAGACTCCAGAAAGATGATCTGGTTGATAGGCTGCAGGTATAAGTACAGTAATGTATTCAGCCAAGCAGTACTAATAAGTCGAACGACTTTTCCTATTATTTTACCCTTCATTGGTAAGGTAGTGTAGAATGCATCAATTGTTTTTTGATATAAATTATATTCTGGTGATTTAATACAGGGGCTACACCTCTTCCCATTCCGAACAGAGAAGTTAAGGCCTGTATACCCGATGGTACTGCATGGGAAGCTGTGCGGAAGAGTAGGTTTTGCCAGAATTTATTATTAAAGCCATCCCGGAATTTTCCAGGATGGCTTTTTTTTTCGCGAATTCTGAAAATCAGAAATTGTGAAAATTGCGAATTGATATTGTAGCTGCTACGCTTTAATTTGCACTGACATGATTTAATAATCAAAACTACGATACTCATGGGGCTCACTATTCGATACAGTGGAAAATTCAGAGAAGATGTTGTACTTCCGGACTTGATTGAAGAAGTCGTTGATGTAGCAAAAGCACATGGATGGGATTACAGTATCTTTGAGAAGAAGTTCGATCCTGAAATGTTTGGCAAAGATTGCGTTGATATGAAACTTTACGGAATTTGCTTTAGCCCTCCCAAATGCGAACCTGTTTGTTTTACCTTTCGTTCGAACGGTAGAATGTGTTGCATAGATCCATTAAGCGATACCAACAATGTTGAAGAGGACAAGGAATATCTCTATACGATATTTACCAAAACTCAATATGCCGGTTTTGAAGTGCACAAAATAATCATACGGCTCTTCAGACATTTGAGTGAGAAGTACCTGGCCGACTTCAGAATGCACGATGAAAGTGAATACTGGGAATACAATGATGAGTTAAAATCAAATGAAGCTTTCACCAGATTTGATGGCCTGATGAATCAATTTGCAGAATCCCTAAAGAGATTCTCAATGGCAGAAAATGAGTCCGTTGAAGAGTATGTCAATCGCATTGCTACCCTCATTAAGGATAAGGGTATTAAGAAAAAATGATGGGAGACTCTAAATACATTCGAGTTTATTGAAGGAGGATTAAATTTCTAAATAGCAAATTTATGCGTTTGCCACAAAACATATAAAGACTGAGACCTTTTGGGAGACAAGAATGAAATTGAATAACTATCTCTCATTGAGTATCTTGCTGTTCAACTTTTAGCCCTTGTAGCTCAGGTGGATAGAGCAGCAGTTTCCTAAACTGCGTGCCGGATGTTCGAGTCATCCCAAGGGCACAATCCTACTTCTGCTCAGTTCTTCTTCTGATAATGAATAAATTTAACAAGGCAGCGCTAGTTACCGGTGGTGCCAGAAGACTTGGCAAACATATTTGCATTGGTCTTGCTGAGCAAGGAATTGATATTGCTTTTACATATAATTCAACTCCTAAATCTGTTCTGAGGAAGACAATAGATGAGCTTGAAAATCTTGGAGTATGTGTCAAAGCTATAAAGTGCGATGTAAAATCAGTTAGTCAGATAAAAAGAACAATTGATAGCGTTGAGAAAGTGTTTGGAAGATTGGATGTTCTTGTAAACAATGCTGCCATTTTTCAAAAGATAGATTTTTTTGAAATCACGGAGAAAGATTTTAACAAATTTATTAATACAAATCTAAGGAGTATTCTTTTCTTTAGTAAGTATGCGGCAGAAATGATGCTAAAAAACAAATTCCAACCGGCAAGGATAATTAACATTTCTTCCATGGGTGCTTTTGAAAACTGGACCGGATTCATCCCTTACAGTGTATCTAAAGCTGGCGTAGTGAAGCTGACTGAACTATTGGCAAAGAAACTTGCTCCATCAATTGTTGTAAACTCAATTGCTCCTGGCACTATTTTGATCGATGATGATAGTAACGAAAATGTGGTAAGAAAGGATGTAAAAAAATATGCGATGAAAAGATTTGGAAAAGTAAGTGATATTGTTTCACTCGTAAACTATCTCGCATTAACAAACGAATTCATAACCGGACAGACAATTAAAGTTGACGGTGGCAAAAGTCTATCTTAAGTAAATTAATCAAATGTCTTCAAAATCACCTAAAGAAAAAATTCCAGTAGATTATCTTGCTAAAGCACCGAAGGCATATCATAATCTGAAGTTCTTGAATTCGCCCGGCGCAAGGTCATTAAGAATATTAAGCGAATACTCCGAGCCGCTTGACAGAATCAGAAAATATAAAATCAATCATACCGTTGTATTCTTCGGATCGGCAAGGACGTTGCCCAGAAAGAAAGCGCTGGAGAATTTGTCGGTCGTTCGTTCAAAGATTAATTCCAGTCCGAGAAAGAGTGTGAAGCTGGACAGGGAATTGAGATCAGCGGAAATAGATCTTGAAATGTCCAGATATTATGAAGAGACGGTTGAGCTTGCATATCTCATTACTAAGTGGGCAAAAGGACTAAAAAAGCCAAACAAGTTTATAGTGTGTTCAGGAGGCGGACCCGGAATAATGGAGGCGGCGAACAAGGGTGCCTCAAAGGCAAAAGGTTTTTCCATGGGATTGAATATATCATTGCCGTTTGAACAATATCCGAATATGTACATTTCACCTGAACTGAATTTTGAATTCCATTACTTCTTCATGAGAAAGTTCTGGTTCGCCTATCTTGCAAAGGCACTCGTAATTATGCCGGGCGGGTTCGGTACGTTGGATGAACTATTTGAAATACTTACTTTGCTTCAGACCAAAAAACTTCACAAGAAAATGTCAGTAGTTGTTTACGGTAAGGACTTCTGGGAACAGATAGTTAACTTCCAAAATATGGCAAAGCTTAATGTAATTTCTGAAAGCGATCTGAAGTTATTCAAAATAGTTGACACACCTGTTGAAGCATTTGAGTATCTTACAAAAGATCTGATTGATAATTATGTCATTAAATAGGGAGTTAGCATGATCATCAGCATGACAGGATTCGGAAGAGCAGAGGGAAGTTTTGCGAACAGAAGATACAGAGTTGAGATTACTTCTGTAAACAACAGGTTCCTTGAGATATCCATGAGATATCCAAAGAGACTTGCTCCAAAAGAATTTGAATTGAAGGAGTTGCTTAGAAGTAAGATTGCTAGGGGAAAGCTTAATGTCTTCATCGGACTTGACAGTGATTCAAACAGCGGTCAGGCAGGAATGAATGACGAAAACAAAATTAGGGAGTTTCTTGAAATCGCAAAAAAGATTAACAAAATAATTGGTTCAAAGGAAAGCATAAAGCTTGGAGACATACTTGAGCTTGGTGAATTCGTAAGCTTGACGGATGAATCTACTGCAGATGAAAAAGAAACTGAATTTGTAGGTAAGTTGATTGCCAAAGCTGCAGAAGATCTAACCAAAATGAAGCTGAGAGAGGGCAAGCAACTTGAAAAAGATATGCTTGGAAGAATTAAGAACATCGACAAGGAATCAGATCAGATATACTCAATGTCTAAGAAGAGAGTAAAAACGGAGTCCGAGAGAATCAGAAAGAAGATAGAATCTGTTTTGACTGCCCGTAAGGACGTTGACGATAAGAGGCTCGAAATGGAAATTGTTATGTTTGCTGACAAATCTGACATTACGGAAGAACTGACCAGATTAAAAAGTCATACAAAGTTCTTTACAGAATATGCAAAATCAAATGAGCTTGCCGGCAGAAGACTGAATTTCTTGATTCAGGAAATGAACCGCGAGATCAATACAATAGCATCCAAATCAACTGACGCGGAGATATCTCAAAAGGGAGCATTCCTGAAAGAGGAGCTTGAGAAGATCAGGGAACAACTCCAAAATGTTGAGTGATCGCAATGTTATATGTTATTGCCGCGCCATCCGGGGCAGGAAAAACTACCATTGTAAAAGAACTACTGAAAAGAAATGAGGACCTTATATTTTCAGTTTCTGCAACTACGCGCTCAAAGAGAAAAGGCGAGATAGACGGTGTTGATTATATCTATCTTTCGAAAGACGAGTTCAAAAAAAAAGTTGATGATGGAGATCTTGTTGAATATGAATTGTTATTCAATGGAGATTATTACGGTACACTTAGATCATTCGTGAACTCCAACATGGCTCATGGCAGAGATTTGATCTTTGACATAGATGTAAAAGGAGCTCTCTCTCTGAAGAAGATCTACAATGATTCAGCTTTGTTGATATTCATTGAGCCGCCTGATATTGAAACTCTGAAAGACCGGCTGAAAGGCAGGGGCACAGAAACCAAAGAGCAGATCGAGGAGAGAATTAAGAGAGTTGAACTTGAAATGAATGAGGCGGACAAGTTTGACAAGGTTGTTGTAAATGACAATCTTGAAAAGGCAGTAAATGAAATTCAGACATTTATCAAAAATCTAAACAAATAAAATAATGTCAATCGAAACAAGAGACCTTGAAAAGGTCGAATCAAGAACAGCAAATGTTTATGAGTCAATTGTAGTTGCTTCAAAAAGATCGAGGCAGATAAACGACCTGCTCAAGATGGAGCTTGCTCAAAGACTTGAACCAATAATTGCTAAGGAGACTGAGGATGACACAATTATGAATCAGGACAAGCTCAATATTTCATTGGAGTTTGAAGTGAGAGAAAAGCCAACTATGAAGTCTCTTGATGAGTTAATGGACGGAAAGCTGAACTTCAGATTCAAAGAGCAAGAGTAAATTATGACATTGCCTTCCTTGAGCTAAAGGTGGGCACAAATATTATTGCTGAGCCGGATGGATCTTGAACTTGAAGGAAAAAAAATACTGATTGGAATTAGCGGCGGAATCGCTGCTTATAAGATTTGCAATCTGGTTCGATTGTTTATAAAGTCGGGTGCTGAAGTGAAGGTAGTGATGACTCCGGCTGCAGTGAGTTTTGTCTCACCGTTAACATTGTCCGCGCTGTCAAGAAACGAAGTAATCATCAATATACTTCCTAGCCTGTCTGATTCAGCCAAATCTGAGAAAGTTGATACAAGGACGTGGCATGTCAACTATGGGTTATGGGCTGATCTTTTTATTGTAGCACCGGCAACGTGCAACACTATTGGCAAAGCGATGAGCGGAATTAGTGACAATTTTCTTCTTGCTACACTTCTTGCTTGCCGATGTCCGGTTTTGATAGCTCCTGCAATGGACGATGATATGTTCAAGCATAAAGTTACACAGAGAAACATTGAGGGTCTGAGATCGATTGGATATCAGATAATAGATCCCGTATATGGAGAACTTGCAAGTGGCCTCACAGGTGATGGAAGAATGGCAGAACCGGAAGCAATATTTGATAGAGCAGCTTCAATTCTTAAAACCTCAAAAGATCTTTCCGGCAGAAAAATACTTATAACTGCAGGTCCTACCCGAGAGTATTTGGATAAGGTAAGATATATTTCAAATCCATCCACAGGAAAAATGGGATTTGAACTTGCAAGAGCGTCTCAGGAAAGAGGTGCTGATGTTACATTGATTTCCGGACCGGTAAATCTTGAAACACCGGCAGGAGTAAACAGGATTGATGTTGTTTCAGCAGATGATATGTTCAGGAAAGTTAAGTCAAATTTAAGGGGCAAGGATCTGGTTATTATGTCTGCGGCTGTTGAAGATTTTACTCCGCTTAATAAAGTTGACAAGAAGATCAAAAAAGAAAATGAAAGTAAGTTTGTTTTTGAGTTTGTGAAAGTGGTTGACATACTTAGTTATCTTGGAAAAAATAAGAAGGGGTTTAGGTTAATTGGATTTGCATTAGAGACAGACAATGAAACAGACAATGCGAAAAAGAAGCTGACATATAAAAACTTGGATCTGATAGTGCTGAATAATCCGAATGTTCCAGGAGCAGGATTTGGGACCGATACAAACATTGTAACGTTAATCGACAAGAAATCTTCTGAGAGCCTGCCTGTGATGAGTAAGTTTGATGTCTCCAATAAAATACTGGATAAGTATCTCAAGCTTAAATGAAAGATCAAATCATCAGGAAGCTAGTCAATTACGAAAAGTTTAAGAATGAGTATAGCTCAGGATCATTGCTTGGAAATGAATTTAGTGGATTAAGTGAAATATTGTCAGAAAAAGTTCAAGAGACTCCGAATGTTAAGCTTGATCAAATATATGCAACAAATAAATTGCAATTGAAAGAGCAAACTTCATTTGTAAAATCTGACGCAACGGATAATATTAAAGGCGGAGAAGACTTTGGAGAATGCAGCAATCTTCAGGAATTGTCAGAAAGAATTAAGGGATGTGAGAAGTGCGGAGTGCTATCGGCAGGTAGAAAAAATATTGTTTTTGGCAGTGGAAATCCGCAAGCAGGAATTGTTGTGGTTGGTGAGGCGCCGGGGGCAGATGAAGATTTACAGGGATTACCTTTTGTTGGCCGTGCCGGCCGGCTTTTGACTGACATTCTTGGCGCAATTGAATTATCAAGGGATGAAGTATTCATCTGCAACATACTCAAGTGCAGACCTCCTGAAAACAGAAACCCGCTTCCTGATGAAATAGAAAACTGTGAACCGTATCTTACAAAACAGTTAGAATTAATAAAGCCAAAACTTATTCTGGCTCTTGGTACTTTTGCTGCACAGACTCTGCTAAATACTAAAGAACCTCTTGGGAAACTCCGGGGAAGATTTCACATGTACAGGGATATAAAGATGATGGTAACTTACCATCCCGCTGCATTGCTTAGAAACCCTAACTGGAAGCGCCCTACGTGGGAAGACGTAAAGATGCTGAAAGAAGAGTACGATAGATTATTACACTAACAAAGCAAAACAACTCATAGTGGCAAAGAAAAAATCAAACAAAAGGACAGATGTTGACAATGAAGAATCTGACCCTGCTATGATAGGAAATGACCGGCAGGCTCCGCACGCGACAGAACTTGAAGTAATGGTTCTTGGAGCGATATTGATTGACAATGAGGTCCTCAATGATGTATTGCAGATCCTGGAACCGGAGAACTTCTATGTCAACAAGCACAGAACGATTCTTCAGGCCATTATAAATCTTGACAGCAAGAAGGAACCGGTTGATCCGACGACTTTGAAAGAAGAGCTGAAACGAATGGACAAGCTTACAGAGGTTGGAGGAATAGAATATATTATGGATCTTACCACATCAGTCTCTACGGCAGCAAATGTAAAATACTACACAAGGATTATTTTTGAAAAATCCATTCTCAGAAATCTGATCAGTGTTTCTTCAAAGATCGTTGAAGAATGTCTTGATCCAACATCTAATACTTTTAAGACACTTGACGAGGCGGAGCAGAAGATCCTCGATATTTCACAGCGGCTTTCAAAGAAGAAAGTTTTATCTATGAAAGAGGAAATAGACCGTTTCATAAATGAACTTGGAGAACAAAGGGCAAGCAAGAAAACGATCAGCGGAATATCAACCGGTTTCACGGATCTCGATGAATACACATCGGGATTTCAGGATTCCGAGCTTATTATTATAGCGGGACGTCCTTCTCATGGCAAGACGGCATTTTCAATGAACATTGCGCGGAATGCTGCTGTGGATCACGGTAAGTCTGTTGCAATATTCAGTCTCGAAATGTCATTCAGAGAATTAGTAATGAGGCTTCTGGCATCTGAGGCAAAAGTTAATTCGAAAAAGCTAAAGACAGGCAAATCGAACAATATCGAATGGGAAAGGGTAATGAAATCTTTTCACAGGCTAAAGACGAACATTTTCATAGATGATTCAAGTGAGTTGTCAGTTCTTGAAATAAGGGCAAAGGCAAGAAAGCTGAAGGAGAATCATAAAATTGATATGATCGTTGTGGACTACCTTCAGTTGATTAGAGGGCCTGAAGAATCTGAAAGAAGGGATCTTGAAGTGGCTTATGTTTCACGGAGTCTTAAGGCACTGGCAAAGGAATTAGATATCCCGGTAGTTGCATGTGCCCAGCTTAACAGGGGAATTGAACAAAGGGGTAAGGAGAAAAGACCTCAATTAGCTGATTTGAGAGAATCCGGAGCTATTGAACAGGATGCAGATGTTGTGATATTTGTGCACAGGCCGATCATGGGAATGAAGCCTGATAAGACAGACCCGGGTTATGATGAACTTCTGCACAAAGCTGAAATAATAATAGGTAAGCAAAGAAACGGTCCGGTAGGTGATCTTGAATTAGTGTTCATTTCTGAATTTGCAACATTTAATAACAAGGCACATCATCCTCATATAAACATACCGGGAATCGTTACTTTGGAAGAAGAACCATTTTGATAAAAAAAAAGCCCGGCAGTGCCGGGCTAATAGTATCAAAAGCTGAAATATTTTATGACTTCTTTTCTGCCTTGGACTTCGAATCACATTTGGTTCCGTCGCCGCAGGTGCCATTAAGTTTTTGTTCCTTCACCGATGCTGCTACAACATCAGATGTAGTTTCAGACTCATTGTAATAAACCTTTACATTGGTTTGTTTAGAAACACTACAAGTTTGTCCATACTCCACATCCTTTACTCCACCGATTGTTTTAATCTTTTCTGTCATACCCGGTTTACAGTCGTCACAGTCTATAGCGTCGGTTGTAAATTCATAGACGGCATAACCTGTTTTATCATCACTGGCTGAGCTGCTTTTCATTGTCTTGTCAGTGCATGATGATTTTGTCTCGGATGAAGCAGATCCTGTTTTCTCGGTGCAAGATGAAGAGCAATCTTTCTTACCGTCCTTATCATCTGCGATAAGATTGTTGCTCTGAACATAGAATAAGCCAACTGCAAGAACCAGAGCAATTGATCCGATCAAGGCGATTTTTTTCTTCATGTTTTTATTTTTTGATTAGTGAATAAGAATTTGGAAGATGAAACGTAAACACACGGAATCTCAGAAAAGATTCCCATGCATAAAAAATTTTATTAACAGACTCGGTTAATCTAAGGCAAAAATAGCTCCAAGTATCCAAAGATGCAACCATCTTAAGCCGGCTTCAGCAAAAAATATTTTTCATGCTGAATTCTACTTAATCCTATTTATTTCTTCACGAATGTGCTCGATCCGATTTCCCGGATTTGGGTGTGTACTTAGAAACTCCGGTGGTGCTTGTCCGCCTGCTGCCTTGTCGAGTATATGCATTACTTCAATCATCTGTTCCGGTTCATAACCGGTTTCATGCATATATTTCACAGCAAATTTATCAGATTCAAGTTCATCCTCTCTTCCATACTTCATATTGATCATTCCGGCAACATATCTTGTAATCATAGAGGCGGCATTTGGTGAGCCCGGATCAGTCAATGCAATATCGGCAGCATTTACAAGTCCTTGAGTAAGTTCTTGCTTTGCCATCTGCTCAGCCGAATGTCTTCCAATTACATGCCCTATTTCGTGACCAAGAATTCCGGCCAGCTGATCTTCATTTTCAAGCATGTTGAGAAGACCTAATGTTATGAAAATTTGTCCGCCCGGAAGTGCGAATGCATTAACAGTTTTTGAGTCAGCGAGCACATGAAAATCAAACTTGTAATCCGATTTACCGGCTTCCGTTCCAGATACGATCTTATTTCCAACTGCATCTACATAAGCGTTGATCTTCGGGTCCCGCACTTCTCCGCCCATTTGATTCATCATTTCGGGAGCGCTTCTCATGCCCAGAACAATTTCTTCCTGTGGGGTCAGGCTAACTCTTTGCTTCTCGCCGGTTATTGGATTAACTTGAGTTTTGCTGTAATAAGAGATTAATGCAATCACAGCTATTACAGCGGCTATTATAAGTTTGGCTTTGTTTGTTCTCATACCATTTATATTTGCTGATTAATACTATTTGAATCTCTTGATAGCAACAAGAGTCCTGTCATCCGAGTAAACCCCTTTTGCGGAAAACACGCTTACCTGCTGAATTATGTGGTTACAGATTGTCTTGGGGTCATCGTCTTTAGTTTTCTTAAGGCAATCGATGAGTCTTTCCTCACCAAAGAATTTAAAGTCCTGATCCGTAGCTTCAATTATTCCGTCAGAATACAATAGCAAAACATCGTTTATCTTGAAGTTGATACTTTCCACTCCATATTTCTGGTACGGTGCAGGTCCAAGAACGGGGCCGGTAGACAGAAGCTGTTCTACTTCTCCCGTTTCATGATGAAGAAACATCGGGGGATTTTGACCTGCATTTACATACTGGCACAGACCCCTTTTGTCTCCCGATAATTCGCAATAAAATAGTGTTACAAATCTTTCATACGGGAATGTCTCGTTAACAAGGTTATTAATCTTGCCCATCATTGCACTCATCTTGATTTGAAAACCAACTCCCATTTTCATTGCTCCGGAAACATACAGTGCTTGAGACGCTGCCGACAGTCCTTTGGAGGCTGCATCTCCCAGCGCAACACCGAGCCGTTCATTATCTTCGCTTTCAAGATAATCAAAGAAATCTCCTCCGACGATCCTGTCAGGAACTGACAATCCGAACAACTCATAATTTCCGAATTTGTATTCATGCTCTGGTAGAATGCTGCGTTGAATTTCCTTTGCCTTTTCAAGTTCCTGCCGGCTTTCCTTAGCGCTTGACTCCATATCCTTTGTTCTCAGAATGGAGCTGAGAGTCATGCTTATGATATTGAGCTTGTTCAGAAATTCATCATCAAGTCCCTTTGCATTCAAAGCAATGAGATAAGCATAAAGATAGTGTGACTCTCCGCTTGGTTCCTTAAACTTATATCTTGAACCAACTCCTGTTGCGGAGTAGTGATAAATTCCTTTCTCAATCAGATATTCATCTGTTTCAGTTGCAAGCACTGATCTGAACAAACCGACTTTCTTAAACATTGGATACATATCAATGTTCAACTCATAGTTTTGTCTTATCACGTCAACATTGCCCATCTGAGCGACAAGCGAGTATGCATCATGCTTTTCATTCAGTTTCCATAATCTTCCGCCAATGATATTTATTTCCTCGTTGTTGATTATCTGTGCAATGACATGCTCAAGAAAATCCTCTTCGGTTTCAAACCTTGGAGCTTCCTTAATTATATTCTCAAGTGTTCTGTAAAGTTTTCTTGGGTCCATTTTAATGATTCATTTGAGTGAAATCTTATTCCGCCTTGAATATATTTCGGCAATTTCCGCACCGAGGACGAAAATTACTGATACATAGTAAATATAAAAAATAGAAATAACAATTGTTGCATAAGCCCCGTATATTCTTCCAAAGTTTGCAAACTTCAGCACATAAACTGCAAACAGATACTTTAAGGCTTCAAAAAAAATGCTTGACACCAAAGATGATATCAAAGTCAATTTGCCGTTGATCTTCCAATGCGGCACCAATGCATAGAGCACATAGAATAAGAAGAAAGTGACTATGAATCCAATTCCAAAAGGAATAAGCTTTTGAAACAGCGTAAGCGTCAGATCTTCTCCGAACAATGCACTCCAGTAATCTTCGGCGATCTGAATGCCTGACGTTATCATCATTGAAATCAAAAAGAGTAAGACACTGAGGATAACGAGTCCGAAGTCCTTTAGCTTTTCGAGAAAATAATTTGCTTCATTATCAATTCGAAAGATCCTGTTCAATACGTCACGCATTGTACTGAACAATCCGCTGACTGTCCAGAATAGTCCTGTAATGCCAATTGCTCCTGTGAGAAACTTATTGTTGGTAAGCTCCTTCGTCCTCTCAATTAGTTCGAAGATTGCACGTTCCTTGTATTGCTCCGGCAATGGTATAACGCTGTCAAGATATCTCACAATTCTTTCATGTGCTACTTCGCTGTCCAGATATATTCCAAGTATGGAAAGTATAATAAGAACAAAAGGAATCAGACAAATAAGCATGTTAAAAGAGATCCCTGAAGCAAGTACCCAAACATGATCATTGTCAAATTTTTCTATGAGATTTTTAGCATAGTAAATTAGAGTCTCAGCAGGTTTGAAACTAGTGATCTTCTTGTAAACTCTTGAAAAATAACTCATCTTATTTGAGTTTGCCGCATTTCTTTTCAATTGCCTTTACAAATCCGGGATCGAAAATTATTTCAGCAGATTTCATTATCAGATCGCTAGTGATGCTGTCTTGCCTTTGATGAGGCAGGCATTTCCTGAAGACAGAGTAAGCTTCCTCGCTGCCTTTGCCGCTCTTGAGCGGTCTGTGGTAATCAATTCCCTGAATAGCGCAGAGGAATTCAATTGAGATAATTTTCTTAACATTGTTGATCACATCATACAACTTAATTGCGGATATTGACCCCATTGAATTATGGTCTTCCTGATTTGCACTTGTAGGAATAGAGTCAACCGAAGCAGGATGGCATAGCACCTTATTCTGGCTGACAATAGAAGCAGCAGTATACTGTGCGATCATTAGCCCTGAATTAAGTCCTCCTTTATCAGTCAGGAAGCGTGGCAATCCGCTTAAATTGCCGTCAACAAGTCTGGCAGTTCTTCTTTCGCTTATGTTTCCAAGTTCACTGATTGCAATAGCAAGAAAGTCACATACAAGCGCAACCGGTTCGCCGTGAAAATTTCCGCCTTCGAGATGTTCATTGGTTTCAGTAAATATAAGAGGGTTATCAGTTGCAGAATTTATTTCAGTTTCCAGCACACCGCTGCAATAGTTTACTGTGTCCTTTACTGCACCATGTACCTGCGGCATGCAACGCAAAGAATATGCATCCTGAACTTTTCCGCAATCCTTATGAGATTTCATGATTTCGCTTCCTGCCAGCAGCTTCAGAAGATTTCTTGCAGTTTCTATCTGTCCTTTGTGAGGTCTAATCCTTTGAATTTTCGGATCGAAAGCTTTTGATGTTCCTTTCATTGCTTCGAGCGAAAGGCTGCCTGCTATATCTGCAAGCTTGCATAAAATCCTTGCGTCATATACTGACTTGCACAGGTAGGCAGACATCATCTGAGTGCCGTTGATGAGTGCCAATCCTTCCTTTGCGGAGAGCTTTAGAGGCTCAATACCAAGGAGATCATGCATTGCCGCAGCAGTAATAATTTCATCTTCATATTTGCACTGTCCTTCTCCAATCAATGTAAGAGCCATATGAGAAAGAGGGGAAAGGTCTCCGGAACTGCCTACAGATCCTTGTGAAGGGACAAGCGGCACAACGCCTGAATTGAACAATTTGATGAGTCTTTCAATTAGCACCGGTCTTACTCCTGAGTATCCAAGTGCAAGTGAATTTATTCTGAAGAGTAGCATCAGCCTGACAATGAAATCAGGTACGAGTTTGCCGGTACCCGCCGAATGAGAAAGGATCAGGTTTCTTTGCAATTTCTCCAGATCAGATGAGGAGATGCGCACATCTTTGAACTCCCCGAAACCGGTTGTAATTCCGTAGATCGTTTCATTTCTTGAGATCCAATTATCTACTAGCTTTCTGGATGCTCTGATACGCTTTAAAGCATCCTTTGAAAGCGAGATTTTTCTGTTGCAAAGAATTGTTTCTACAGAGGTTGTAATACTGAGAGAACTTCCCGTAACCAAAGTAATCTTTTCAAGCATCAATTATGAATGTTGTTTAGCTTTAATATCTTCGGAATAAATTTGAAATGTATTGATCCGGAATAGCAAATTTTATCTGTATGTTCTTTTGGAAAAGGAAAAGACTCATTTCTTCATATAGCCGGATAGAAAATCTTCAGCATCTTTCTTGTGACTGAACCAATATGACCCGGTTTTCTTCTTTCCGAAGAATGATTTGCTGAATATCTCAACAATCCACATTGCGGGATCACTTTCATTATTTGTCAAAATAATTGTTTCTCCTTTGACAGAAATAAATTTTTCGTTAGTATTTTTCATCCGGCAATAAATTTCGTCAAAATAGCTTTTTGAAGACTAAAGAAGTATGTAATTTAATGGGTAATCCCAAATTGCGAATCGGGTTTGGCAATTAAATTTTTGATTCATTTAGATTCTGTGCAATCGTTAAATTGCATAACTTTCACAACAAGATTCCGTAACATAAAACAAATGATGACATTGGGCAAGGATAACATATTTAAGCGTGTTTACAGATTTTTTTCAAAAGATCTCTCATCCAATGAATTTGAGAGAGTTTTCCTTAAGGAGACTCCCGCCAGATATAAGTACATTGTAAGGACCATGGGAAAGGACCAAGCGGCAGACAGTAAATATCATTTGCTTGGTTTTATCAAGAACTTCATTATCGCATTTCTCAGCAAGTTATCCCCTGTGGTACGAATAATTTATGCTGCAACGATCTTGTACTTTTTTGCTGCTATGATTCAAGGGATTTGGGAAATGGGATTGCTGGCATTTGTGGTAGTAAATCTGATCTTCATGTTTGAAGTTGCAGATAAGTTTACAGCGCGAGACGAACTTGAAGTTGCAAGAGATGTGCAGTCAGGATTGATTCCGTCTCAGCTTCCCGAAAATAATGAATATGATGTTTCGTTTTATTACGAAACAGCAAATGAAGTTGGAGGTGACTTTTTTGACTACATAAAAAAAGACGACAAAGATGTATATCTAGTTGGAGACATTTCCGGAAAAGGGATGTCTGCTGCATTATATATGGTTCAGGTAAGGCTGCTGATAAGATATATAGTAGAGAAGAGCGATAGTTTTAAGCAGGTACTTACCGGTGTAAACGAAGCATTGCTTAAGCATTTGAAGAAGGGATTTTTTTTCACTTCAATATTTGCTGTGACTGATGGCAATAAGATCACTTTTATGAGAGCCGGACACAATCCGGCTATGTGCTATTCTGCAAAGGACAGAGACTGCAAAGAGATTCGTCAGAACGGAATGGGAATAGGGTTGACGAATGGTTCAATGTTTTGTAATTCAATTGAGGAAGTTAGCATAGAGGCAAACGCCGGTGACATAATATTGCTCTACTCAGACGGTCTTACTGAGACTATGAATAATGTATCAGAAGAATTCGGACTTCAACGAATTAAAGGGATACTCGTAAGATATTCACATGAAAGCGCAGACAAGATAAGAGATGAGATTGTATCGGAGATAAAGAAATTCAGAGGCTATGCACAGGTTCATGACGACCTAACTTTCATCATCCTTAAGGCAAAGCAGACAAGTCAGACTCCAGAACTTCAACCGGCGATTACAGAATCAGCCATTTCCTGAACCCCTTATAGAACAGGCTCTCTTCAGCGGAAATCAGACTGATGCAGAGATTCTAGTTGCCGATTAAAGTTCACCATTAATCAGCAGACAAGTTCATGGAATCATATATCTCGTTATTGAACGGACTATTTTTAAAATTTTAGCAAAGAAAATCAGTATCCGTTTAGAAAGATCAATAAAATTTCGATCCAATTTATTTCATACCCGAGCCAAATCACCCAAATGAATCCTGTCCTTTTCAATTTAGACTCACACACTTTAGATAGCGATTGTATTTTCCTTTGGAATCATAATTCGTTTAAACTTCAATTTTGATTCAAAGGAATTTATCAGTTTTCTATCCAAAGCTAGAACTCCTCAGAATGTATTTTAAGACAATGCAGATAAAATATTTAAAATATTAATAGTTGTAGTAAAGGGTTAATGCAAAATATTCAAAAGTAAATAGTCTGCAAATTAGTGTAACAATCAGCAAAATATAGTGGTTAACTGTCTTTGGCAATTTTTGAGATTTTTTTAAAAAGTATTTTATTTATTCAACACAGTCTTTATATTGCGTACAATTTTAACAAACCATTTTTGAGAAAGGAGAAATGATTACCATAAGCATGGTAGTTAATGAAATTCTGCAGCTTGTAAATACTTCAAAATTCTTTTATTAATTTCCTAAGCTTTCTTTTGCCCAAAGACTGGAAGCATGGTTAAGCGATTATGAAAAAATTAAGCTTACTGAGTTTGGCAACTCTTGCAACAGTTTTTGTGCTGCTCCCATCAGTATCAAAACAAGGCATAGCTAATTCGCAAGTAGTAAGTTACAACAACTTACCAAGAAATCTTCAATTCTTTGCAAGGGACTCTCAAGACTCTGCTCTTGTTAGTTACTCCGGATCCTTATTCACAAGCGGTTATGATTCAATATTTGTAGAAGTATTCAGAAATAATATCCTTTGGAGGAGAAAGAGCAACAAGCTAAATTATGCAACCGGCTCTGCATCATTCAATATTGGACAGAAGATTTATTGCGAGCTGGCCGAATACAAATTCAAGCTTTTTCTTAAAGCCGGAGCAAATTCAACTCTCTTAAAAACTGCCGATAGTCTGGTCTGTGGAGATGTTTTCATAATAAACGGTCAGTCCAATTCATGCCCCACTAATTCATCTGCAAATTATAAGAATGAATTTTGCAGATCTTTTGGAGTACAGACTGCAAACTATAACGGAAACAATTATAATCCGGCAGATACAAACTGGGGTGTTTCTAAAGCAGACGGTGCAGTTTATTCTTTTTCGGGACCTTACAATGTTGGAGTTTGGGGATTGAGATTGCAGGAGCTAATAAAAACCAATTACGGAATTCCAACTTGTTTTATAAACGGGGGAAGAGCAAGTTCCAATATATCAATGCATCTTCGAAATGAATCAAATCCAACTGACCTGACATCTGTCTATGGTAAGCTCTTATACAGGGTGAAGAAAGCCGGACTTGCCGACAAGGTGAAAGCAATTTTCTGGTATCAGGGAGAATCTGACGGAACAAGTTCGTGGGTAAATTACATGTCAAATTTTCGAAAACTTCACAGCTCATGGAAAACTGACTATCCAAATTTCAGCAAGCTTTTCCTCTTTCAGACAAGGCCGTGTTGTTCCGAACAGTATGCCAGTCAGCTAAGAGAAGTGCAAAGGAATATTCCCAACGAGATTCAAAATGTTGAATTGATTTCAACTGCCGGAATTCCATATTTCGAGGGATGCCATTTCGGTTATTACGGATATCAATCGGTTGCAGATGTAGTTTTCAGACCATTAAGTTACTATTACTATGGTGGAAACGATACAGTCAATATGAGGCCGCCTAATGTGAAGTCTGTATTTTTTAAGGATGCGTCAAAGACAGAAATATTTGTTATGTTCAGCAATTCGAACATAGCAAACTGGCCTGCAGATACACTCAATCAAAGAATGCGTGATTATTTCTATCTTGACGGACAGACAGGAAAAGTACAACAAGGATCTGTCTCGGGCGATACAGTAAAACTTAAGCTTTACACGGCAACAACCGCGACAAAGCTAACATATCTGCCTACTGTTTGGAATCATGATGACTCTCTGGTTTATGAAGGGCCGTTCATGAAGAATCCAAGAAAGATCGGGGCATTGTCTTTTCATGACTATCCTATCGGCAATTACAATACGGCAAGATTAAACCTTACTGCAATTGTTGAGGGATATTACAATGCACCCATCAACAGGCTATCAATCAGAGATACTCTCAAAGTCGTTGTAAAAAGAAATTATGCACCTTATCAATCATTGGATTCATGTAAAATCATAATTGATTCTCTTAATTTCACCGGAACTGCAGTTTTCACAAATGTTCCTACAGGAACATATTATCTTGTGATAAAAGGAGGAAATGTACTTGAAACATGGAGCAAGAGTCCTGGAGTACAGCTGATATCCGGAAGTACTGTTAGTTATGATTTTTCTGCAAGTGTTGCACAGGCATATGGAAGCAACCAGATAGTGAAAGGAACCAAAGCTTGCCTGTATTCATCAGATGTTAACGGTGATGGTATAATAGATGGGATGGACAATGCACGAGTATCCAATGATGCCTTTCATCAGCTAATTGGAATTGTACCAACTGATCTCAACGGTGACAGGTTTGTTGACGGGACTGACGTAGTAATTGTTGATGTGAATTCCGCAAACTACATCTTTAAGCGGACACCATAGATTGAATTGCAGTAGCATAGATTTGTTCCCATAAATTGTCAGCACAAAAGATTACTTTGCGCCAATCAAATTCTGTATGTCATACGAACTGACCCTCTGGATAGCCTTCAATGCGTTTATCCTGTTAATGCTTGCTCTTGATCTCGGAGTATTTCAAAGAAAGACTCATGCTGTCAGTGTTAAGGAAGCATTGATATGGAGTGCTGTATGGATTGTACTAGCAATGGCATTCAATGTTTTTGTTTATTATGATTTCGGAAAACAGAAGGCAATTGAATTTCTAACAGGCTACATACTTGAGAAGTCACTGAGTGTTGATAATATATTTGTTTTTGTTCTTTTGTTCGGATATTTCAAAGTTCCGAATGAATATCAACACAAGGTATTGTTTTGGGGTGTTATTGGTGCGTTAATACTAAGGGCAATCCTCATTGCGGTAGGAGCGATTATGATAGCAAAATTTCACTGGATCATTTACATATTCGGAGCATTTTTGGTATTCACCGGTTTTAAGATGGCTAATCAGAAAGATGAGGACATTCACCCGGAAGATAATTTTCTTATCAGATTCTTCAAGAAGATATTTCCTGTTACTCATGATTATCACGGTGAGAAATTTTTTGTAAAAATTGACAATAAGAAATTTGCGACACCTTTATTCATAGTATTGCTTGCAATTGAATTTACGGATCTTGTATTCGCATTTGATTCAATACCGGCAATATTTGCAGTAACGAGCGATCCCTTCATTGTCTATACATCAAATATATTTGCAATTCTCGGACTCAGGTCATTATACTTCGCTCTTGCCGGAGTGATCCACAAATTCCATTATCTCAAAATCGGGTTGTCTATGATACTCATTTTTATTGGAATGAAGATGCTCATAATGGATTTATATAAAGTACCGACGGCTTATTCCCTTGGTGTAATTGCAGTTGTGCTGACTGCATCTGTAATTCTATCTTTGCTCAAGCCAAAACCAGTCGAAGAGTCGGAAGTTTAGAATTCAATTATCTTCGCTTCCTGATTGCAAGTACAGATAGAAAAGGGAAATGTCAGTATTCTTTTCAAAGCCCAGACGAGTAAGACCCGCATTATTACTGACTTTGTCGGTAATTTTACATTTAGAAAAAAAATACTGTGGATAAGTATTTGGACAATTCTTTACTTTTAATCTCTGTATCTTCTTTTACCCGGAATTCATACGTAAAATATTCGTAATTAGCTCTAATTCTTTCCATGTGAATAACTTCATTGAGTTTACTTCCGGAGCAAAGAATCAATTAATTTTTGCAAAACAAACGAAAACAAACTATAAATGCATTCAGAATTTTTGAAATTAACAAAACCGATGCTGGCAGTTCTTGCCAAACAGGGAATCACGGTTGCTACACCTGTCCAGAAAGCAATAATACCCCACATATTAGACGGAAGGGATATAATTGCACAGTCGGAAACCGGCTCAGGCAAGACCTTGAGTTTTGCAGTACCATTAATTGAAATGATCAAACCGGCTGACGGTTTGAAGGCACTAATACTTGTTCCAACAAGAGAGCTATGTGTTCAGGTTACTCACGAGTTTAACAAATTCTCCTTGCATAAGAATTTTTCTGCAACAGCAGTTTACGGCGGAGTGTCAATGAGTGATCAGATCCGTAAAATGAAAAGGACCAATGTGGTAATTGCAACTCCGGGCAGATTGATCGATTTACTTGAGAGAGGAGCATTCAACCTGAGCAAGATTGAATATCTTGTCTTTGATGAAGCAGACAGAATGCTGGACATGGGCTTCATAAAAGACATCGAGCGCATTTTAAAACTTATGCCTCAGAAGAAACAAACCATGTTATTCAGCGCAACAATTTCGAAAGACATTTCGCGGCTAAGCAAGAAATATCTTAACGATCCGTTCAAGGTTACATTTGACAAACCGGTTGAGCCAGGATTCTTGAGACAAACTTACTATCAGACCGTTCAGGGTAAGAAAATGGCGCTGTTGATTTATCTACTTAAGAATGAAAGAGAATTAACAATCGTTTTCTGTAACCGCAAACACATCACAGAAAAACTGGCAAAGAGTTTGACTGCAGAAGGAATTGCTGCAAAGTGTCTAAACGGTGACATGACACAGGCAAAAAGAGAGAGGGTAACAAAGGAATTCAGAGAAAAGAGATTCAGCGTCCTTATTGCTACAGATGTTGCCTCAAGGGGGCTTCACATAGAAGGTATTTCTCATGTGTACAACTACGAAATACCGAAAGATGTTGAGTCATACACACACAGGGTTGGAAGAACCGCACGTGCCGGAAAAAAGGGTGAGGCAATTTCTTTGGTTATTCCCGGAGAGGATCAGAAATTCTTCAAACAAATTTTATTCATGCACAAAGGAATTATCACACTGAAGAATGTTGATGATGCGTTGCTTCCGGGAGTGAAAGAGCCGATGAAGCAAAGGCATACTTTTTCGGAAAGTCAGCCGAGAAGAGAAAGTTCACGTTACAGTGATCCAAGAAAAAAGAATGCCTCGGGAAATTCCAACCGCACTTATGATTCTAATTCTCAAAGGAAAAGATTCTCAAATGAAAGCAGGCCTGAGGATAAAAGAACTTCGGGTGAAAGGAGTTCCGGTAAAAGAAGATTTACTGATGACAGAAAGAAAGACGGACGGGATTTTACTTCAGGCAAGAGTGCAGACAGGAGAAAGAGTCAAAGTTCAGGACAAGGCAGATTTGGTCCATCTGACAAAGTGTATCAGTTTGATGACAGGAACTCAAATGAGTCACGAATACGAAATGACATTTACTCCGGTTTCCGTGACAAGAAAACATCAGATTCTGGAAAGAAGAAGAACGGATCTGAGGGAAAGAAGAGCGGAAGGTTCAACTGGTTCTCCGGTGACAAGCTAAAGTCTTTTCTTGACAAAAGTAAATCTGATGAATTTAAGAAGAAGAAACCTCGTAAGTGAGTTCATCAAACAAAGGATGGAGCATAATAATCTTTGGAAATAATTTGTATTGTCTTTGAGTTGATTCATTGTGTTGATTTGCGGCATTCATTTGTTATGAGGTAGCTGGTGTTGCAAGCAGAAAAAGTTCATTAACAATTTGACTTATTTTCCATAAATTGCTCTAAAAATTTTCAGGAAATCTAAATTAACAGCATCATGGATACAGTTCAGGAAGTTGAGAAAAAGTCCGCTGCAAACGGGGCTACCGATGATTTCCTTCCTCTGAAGAGAATAGACTATCTCGAGTTTTATGTAGGCAATGCTAAGCAATCGGCAATTTATTATCAGTACGCATTAGGTTTCAGATTGACCGGATATTCCGGGCTTGAGACTGGCAACAAGGAGAAGGCATCATACCTGCTTGAACAAGGGAAGATAAGATTTGTCTTGTCATCGCCATTGACTGATGATAGTTTCATCGCAGAGCATCACAAAAGGCACGGTGACGGAGTAAGAGATATTGCATTTGAAGTTGATGATGCGGTAAAGTCATATGAAGAAACTGTGAAGAGAGGTGCTGTTGGCGTATTGGAACCGACAGAATTGACAGATGATAATGGAACGATTGTCAAGTCTGCAATCAAGACCTACGGAGATACAATACACACATTCATAGACAGAAGAAATTACAAAGGACTTTTTATTCCCGGATTTATTGATGCAGGAGCAAAAGCTGTGAAAGGAATTTCTGATACAGGTCTGAAAGCAGTTGACCATATCGTAGGAAATGTTGAACTCGGAAAGATGATAGAGTGGGTGAAGTTTTACGCGCACACTATGGGTTTCTATCAGCTAATTTCCTTTGACGATAAGGATATTTCAACTGAATATACTGCATTGATGAGTAAGGTAATGCAGAACGGCAACGGGAAGATAAAATTTCCGATCAATGAACCTGCACAAGGCAAGAAGAAATCTCAGATCGAAGAGTATCTGGATTTTTATAAATCTGCAGGAGCGCAGCATATTGCAATGTCAACGGCAAACATTATAGAAACCGTCACTTCGCTCAGGGACAGGGGAATTGAGTTTCTTACAGTTCCCACTACTTATTACAAAGAGCTTCAGGAAAGGATCGGAAAGATAGATGAGGATGTTGATGTGCTTGAGAAACTCGGAATATTGGTTGACAGGGATGAAGACGGTTACTTGCTGCAGATATTTACAAAGCCCATTGAAGACAGGCCGACAGTATTCTTTGAGATCATTCAAAGAAAAGGTGCAAGGAGTTTTGGCAAAGGAAATTTCAAAGCATTGTTTGAAGCTATAGAAAGAGAGCAGGAACTCAGAGGGACTCTCTGATAAGACGCAGTTCATTCAGTTTTGCAAGGGGCTTAAGAATTTTCTTCAGCCCTTTTTTTAATTTCAAATGAGAAAGGAAAAGTATTGAGAAAGAGAACAAACACTTGCGGTGAACTCAGGCCGGAGAATATCGGACAAGAAGTTGTACTAAACGGATGGGTTGGCAAGAAGAGAGATCTTGGCGGAATCATATTTATTGATCTGAGAGACAGGTACGGTATAACTCAGCTGAAGATATCTCCGGAGAAGAAGTTAGTTCATGAGATTGCATCATCAACAGGAAATGAGTATGTAGTTTCAGCAAAGGGCAAAGTTATTGCCAGGGAAAGCGTAAACAAGAATATCGCTACGGGTTATGTAGAAGTAGATGTTGATGAAATGGAGATACTTAATGAATCTGATGTCCCGCCGTTCGTTGTTGAAGATGATGTTAAGGCAGCCGATGATCTCAGATTAAAATACAGATATCTTGACTTAAGGAGGAACAGCATTGCATCAAATCTTGTGCTTCGAAGCAGAGTATCTCAGATAGTTCACAAATATTTTGAGAAGCATGATTTTGTAGAAGTGGAGACACCCATACTCATGAAATCAACTCCCGAAGGAGCACGTGATTATCTTGTCCCGTCAAGGGTACATAACGGGAAATTTTATGCTCTTCCGCAGTCACCGCAGATATATAAACAGATACTAATGGTATCGGGGCTGGACAGATATGTGCAGATATGCAAATGTTTCAGAGATGAGGATCTTCGTGCAGACAGGCAGCCGGAATTCACACAGATCGATCTTGAAATGAGTTTCGTAACTCAGGATGACATTTTTGAAATGCTTGAAGGAATGTTCGTTGAGATCTGGAAGGACATAAAAAATTATGATCTGCCGGTTCCATTCAGAAGAATGACTTATGATGAGGCAATTAATACTTACGGTTCTGACAAGCCTGACCTGAGAGTTAAAGGAGAGATGAAGTTAATCCAGCTTACCGAAGAGGTAATGGGTTCTGAGTTTAAGGTATTCCATGAGATAATTTCCGGGGGTGGTATTGTATCCGGTATCAAGCTCGAAGGCAAAGAAGTGACAAGGAAAATTATTGATAATCTGACGGAGTTTGTTAAGAAGTATGGACTCGGAGGACTAGGATATCTGAAACTAACAACTGACGGTGTGCAGTCGCCGATAGTTAAATTCCTTTCGGAAGAAATCCTCAATGCCATTGTTGCAAAGGCGGAAGCAAAGGTAGGCGATACAATTTTTATTCTAAGTGGAGAAAAGAAGAAGGTCTTGCCAACACTTGGTTTGTTAAGACTTCGTCTGGCAGAGGAATTTGGATTAATAGATGAAAGCAGGTATGAATTTCTTTGGGTCACTGATTTTCCGCTGTTCCAGTATGATGAAGATGAGAAAAGATTTGTGGCTGAACATCATGTCTTCACCATGCCTAAGCCGGAGTATTTGAAATTTCTTGACAGCAGAGTAAAAGAGGAAGTAGAAAGCATCAGAGCCAATTGTTACGATCTTGTACTTAACGGTCATGAGATTACGAGCGGCAGCATTAGAATCCACAAGAGCGACATTCAAAAAAAGGTATTTGATATCATAGGACTTTCCGATGAAGAAGCAAAGATGAAATTCGGTTTCATACTCGAAGCATTCAGATATGGTGCACCGCCTCATGGCGGAGCTGCTGTCGGGTTTGACCGTGTGATTGCAATACTTTGCGGATTGAAATCAATTACAGACACAATTGCATTTCCAAAGACACTCAAGGCATCATCGCTGATGGATGATTGTCCAAGTTCTGTATCAAAACAGCAGTTGGATGAACTCGGCATTTCAGTAAATATTAAGGAAAAATAGATCTGAAATATTTCTGAGTATATTTATGCCTGAGACAAATCCCTCCGAATTCTTTTTGAAAGAATTCTAAAGGATCTTGTGTTCTTATCCATTTTGAATTTGAAAAGAATCAAAAATAGAAAAGAAGAAGTTAAGTTCAATCGTCAAGTCAAAAGAAGCTACAATAATATAGAAAAATTCATTGCTGTCCAAAACGTTTTTGCATTTCGAAAATTCTTTTGAAATCAAGCGGTATTGTTAGAAAAAATTCGATTCGGAAATACAACCCGCCTGCCTGTCATACTGCCTCCTGATTTGAAAATGTATGATGGCAGACAGGCCTTCGTATAATTGCCGTTAAAAAAAATGTGAGCAATGGCGTAGCCTGCCCGGCATCGATTATTCAAGTTGAAGAGAGTGTGAGGCAGACGGGCAAGAATTTCTGTTTGACGAAGCCCGACATGCTCTTTTGTCGGGCGAGGAGTTAAATTCTTGCAGACATTGCGAGCGATTTTTAGGCCTGTCTGCCGTTGTTTTCGAGTAAATATTGAAGCATTAATAGCCAGGCAGGCAATTATACGGCAGCCTGCCCGAAGAATACTGAAATACAACACTTTACGCAGGCGGGCAGGCGACTCGCTGCCCTGAGCCAAAGCCCTGAGCCGGTCGAAGGGCTGCCGAAGGGTTTCTTTGCCAAGCTTTCTTAGCCTGCCCCCGAATGATTCTATCGGGGGTTCAAAAGAAAGCGGAAATGATTTTATTCTATAAAATTAATTCGAGCCAACTTCTTTCTAAGTAAAACGTTTTGGACAGATATGAAGATGAAGGTTCGCATAATCTACTTTTAAGATTGAAGTTGAAAATGCATAGAAGTATTTTGAACCATATTATTATTATGAATCCCCTCGATAAAATAAAGTTTGAGAAGATATCGATTGATGAAGGTCTGTCTCAAAGCGTAGTTTACTGTGTAATTCAGGATTCATTTGGTTTCATTTGGTTTGGTACACAGGATGGACTTAACAAATACGACGGTAGAAAGATCACTATTTATAAGAATGACAGATCAAACAGTCGTACTATCAGCAATAATATTATTCATTCACTTTTCGAAGATAAGAATAACAATTTGTGGATAGGCACTGTTGCCGGACTTAACAGGTACGACAGTAAAAAAGATTGCTTCGAGAGGTTCACTTCTTCAAATTACAAAGAATCATTTCCGGTGGATTACGTAAGAGCTATTTATCAGGATAATGAAGGTGATCTGATACTAGCTACATATGGGGGTGGTTTGTCAGTGTTTAATCTTGACTCTGAGAAATTTGAATCATTCAGAGCTGATCCGAATGATTCAGAATGCATTAGTTATGACAAAGTTAATTGCGTCAAAGGTGATGCGAACGGGAGATTGTTGATAGGGACCTGGGGAGGCGGGCTCAATCTGTTTAGCAAACACTCTAAGAAATTCAGCAAGATTTCTCTTTCAGATAGTGGAGAGGAAACAATCAGCATGAAGAGAGTAAATCACATTTCGTTTGATAGCGATGGCAAGGCATGGATAAGTACAAACGGAGGATTATTTACTTTGGATAATTTTGATAGTTCTGCAACTAAGTTTGCCTTGCCTGAAGAGATTCTTGAACAGGAAGCTGAACTGGTTTCCTTTGCAAACATAGACTGCTCCTGCAATTTGTGGGTTGGTACAAGGGAAAAAGGACTTTGGCTCAGGAAGAAGAACGACAATCGGTTCGTCAAGTACTCTCATGATGAGTTTCAGCCGGAAAGCATAAGCTATGATTCAGTAACATGTATCTATGAAGATGCATCAGGTTTGATGTGGGTTGGTACATTCGGAGGCGGAGTAAACAAGTTCGATCCGAGAGTCAGAAATGTCCTTCATTTTCTGCATGACCCGAAAGATGATAACAGCATCAATTCAAATAAGATCAGTTGCTTTCTTCAGACAAGAGAAGACAAGATATTCATAGGCACCCGTGAAAAAGGTATCAGTACGCTTGATCTTTTGACATTTAAAGCCGCGCCATTGAAGGGATATGATAAGTTCAAGTCTGCAGGACAAAACAGCGTATTAGCTTTGGAGGAAGACAAAGACGGGCAAATATGGATTGGCACATCAGGGGGAGGGTTGCTTTGTTATGATATGAGCTCAAATGAGTTCAAACTATTCAGGCACTTACAGGATAATCAAAACTCACTTTTAAACGATACTGTATTTGCTGTAAAGGCAGACACACGCGGAAGGATTTGGATTGGTACTTCTTCAGGACTTAACATGTATGATAAAGTGGCAAACAGATTCACAGCTTTCAGATCAAATAATTCTGATCCAGACTCACTCGGGTCTGACAGGGTTAGAAGCTTGTGTCTTGACCATTGCAATAATCTTTGGATAGCAACTGAGTACGGTTGCCTGAATGTTTTAAATACTGACACGTTAGAATTAAGAAGAATTTCATTTGATTCCGAAATTGCATTGGACAAAGTTTTGCTTGCTTTGGGCATTGACAAAAAGGGGAAAGTTTGGATTGGTTCGCCTTCAGGTTTATACATGTATGAACCGGACAACGGGAACTTTGATTGGATTTCAGAGCGTGACGGATTGCCAAATAATTTTGTAAATTCAATTGTAGTTGATGACTTTGGATTTATTTGGGTATCAACCAATAACGGTGTTGCGAAGCTTGATGATGAGGGAAAATTGGTAAGAGCTTTTGACAAGAGTGATGGTTTCCAAAGCAATGAATTTGTTCAAGGTGCCGGTTTTAAGTTGAAAGACGGCAGAATAATGTTTGGCGGTATTAACGGATTTAATATCTTTGATCCTCAGGGATTTACTGCAATTGATTTCACGCCGAAAGTTGCTTTCACAGAATTCAGGCTGTTCAATAAAATCGTTACACCTGATCAGTCAGGCTCACAACTCACAAAGTCAATCTGGTGTGAAAATAAACTTCAGCTTACTTACAGAGAGAGTGTAATATCTTTTGCTTTTGCTGCAATGGACTTCAGAGCCTCCGCCAAGATTCAATACAGATATAAGATGGATGGTTTCGACAGAGATTGGATTCACTCCGGAAATAATGCATTTGCGACATATACAAATTTGAATCCCGGAGAATATGATTTCCGTGTAATGGCAACTAACAGCGACGGAATCTGGAATGAGAATGACTCTAAAATCAGAATGGAAATTTCACCTCCCTTCTGGAAGACAGTCTGGTTCAAAGCAGTTGGTACTGTCACTCTGGCAGCCGCAGCCAGTGCAGTATATCAAAACAAATTGAATAAAATCAGGAAAGAGAAAGAGGCACAGGAAGAATTTACGAGGAAGCTGATAGAAGCTCAGGAAGCTGACAGAAAGAGAATTGCTGCCGAACTTCATGACAGCATAGGTCATGGGTTGCTGATCTCGAAAAACAAATTACTTCAGAGCCTGAATGAAAGCAATCTCGAATCTGAAACAGCTGAAAAGATAAAGGATGTATCGGAGATTCTTTCCGGCACTCTGAGTGAGGTCAGGGAGATTTCATATAATCTTCACCCCTACCAGATCGAGCGGCTTGGACTTTCTAAAGCTATCAGATCAATTGTTGATCGGGTGGCAGAATCGGCTGAAATAAGTTTTACATGCGTAGTTGATGAAATTGATAATTTGCTTTCTCCTGAAGCTGAAATAACTCTTTACAGGATAATTCAGGAAAGCATCAATAATATTCTGAAGCATTCTGAAGCAAGCGAGGCAATTCTGAACGTCAGCAAGAACAACAATGAAATTTCCGTTTTTGTATCCGATAATGGAAAGGGGATCAGTGCTGATTCAATATCCGTTGCGGGAAACAAGCCGGGATTGGGGCTTGAAGGAATGAAGGAGAGAGCAAGGATAATAAATGCAAGCTTCAGAGTAGAAACAGCAAACGGTTATGGAACTATTGTGAAAGTCGTATTGCCGATAATCGGAAGCAGCGGTGATTCAAGGGTGAGCATAGAGCATGATGCTGACGAAACAATTTGATAACTTGTTTAGCGCGGTTGTGTTGCGCGTGTAAGATTACTTTCATATCTTTGTAATACAAAAAATTCTAATGAGTGAACAGATAAAATTGATAATTGCTGATGACCATCCGATATTCAGGGAAGGCCTCAGGCAGATCATTGAGAAAGACAGTCGTATTAAGATAATTGGGGAAGCTGACAACGGTCTTAAGGCTCTTGAGCAGATTGAAGAGAAGAAGCCTGATATTGCGTTGCTTGACATAGATATGCCAAAGCTTACAGGACTCGAAGTATTGAAAAAAGTAAGCGGCACTTCCGTTAAAATAATTTTCCTTACAATGTATTCCGAAGAAGATATCTTTGATGAAGCCATGGGATTAGGTATCAAAGGTTATGTTCTCAAAGACAGTGCAGTTAATGACATAATTGAATGCATAATTTCGGTAAATGAAGGAAACTATTTTATTAGTCCGTCAATGTCTAACTTGCTCTTGAAAAGAAGAAAGAAATTAACGGATCTTCGAAAGAGCAATCCTATGCTGGACAATCTTACACCCACGGAAAAGAAAATACTAAGATTCATATCACAAAACAAAACATCCAAGGAAATTGCGGATGTACTCTTCCTTAGTCATAGAACGGTTGAGAATCACAGAACCAACATCAGCAATAAACTCAGTCTTAAAGGAAGCCACAGTCTTATCAAATTTGCAATAGAAAACAAATCTTTACTTACAGAATCGTGACATCAGCAATTTAATGCTGCAATATCGGATTACTTTCTAATTCATCTCATGCCGGGAAATTAATGGTGACACCTACTAAAGTAGTGTGTTCAAACCTATGCCATTGGTAAAATATTTAGATTAAGTTTGTTTAGTTTCTTTTCGGGAAACTGCAACAAATACTTTTCGAAATTACCTTTCTCCCGGCCCATCTCAATTTCATTTCTTTGAAGCGATTGCTTCTTCTTAAAAAGGAGAAGCAACTGCTCTACTCTTTGGTTTTCAGGTTCCAAAAATTTCTCAAAGTAAATTTTTCACTGCAACTTGTCCTTTTTACATTGCCTTCACATCATACCTACTTATTTAGTAGTTACCACTATTAAGAATAAGAAGTTGACCCCATAGTTCTTTTAAACTGCTAATAATAACTTTGTACAAGTTGATCGGGAAAGATCAATTAAAACGAAAGGAGAAGAAAGATGTTAAACAAATCAAGGAGTTCCACCACGGGCCGAAGCATTGCACTGACGATACTTGTATGTTTGTTTCTTGTTTCAGGTTGCGGAGACCACAGCATCACAGGAGCAGGTTCCTCAGGCAATGATTTAAAAAACAGTTCAGCAGATAATTCCGGAAATGAGTTAAGCTCTTCCTTTATCAAGCTTGATCTTGGTATTTCTTCCAAAAGGGTAAGCGTAAATGATTCAAGATTGATTGAGTCGAATTCGGGAAACAGTTTCAACAGTATTGTTCCGGTCACTCTGACTCTTGAACCGGGTATGTCAGAGGAACTGCAAAATATTCAGCAAAGCGGGATCTTTGCGCTTTACCTAACGGCAGACGGAGACTTTACGATGACAAATTCAGACGGGTTGAGTGTTACACTTAAGTCAGTGCTCATGGAGAAGTGCAGTTTCATCGATCTGAAAGTCACAAATAATTTCCACAGAAAAATTACAATAACCGGATTCCTGGCCGGTGAATAAGTCTTACTCAAATGCAATCATCTGCCCCAATCATTTTGACAGGCAGAAATTCAATAACAACAAAACGAAAGGAAAACAAAATGAAAGCTCTCAAAGTATCGACAGCAATCGCAGCAACAATTCTCTTCTGCGCACTTATAGCTTCAGGATGTTCCAACAATCCGTCGGACTCACAATCCGGAGCAGGGCAGACAGATGAGACAAGAAACACGGTTACAGCTCAAAGCTCAAAGGAAAGGACATTGCTTGTTTCAATAAATATGCAAGCAGGTGAAAAATATGTGATCAGTGCAAGTGATTTTGATCAGTATGGTTTGATTGATTTCAAATCGGTTTCACTAGAGATCAGTGATCCAAGGTTGCCGATCTACCAGCCGGATCATTGCTCCGATGTTGAGATAGCGGTTGAGTATGATGGAAAGCTCATTTACGACAAATGCAGCGCAAGTAATTTTTCGGCAAATGAAATTTTACTTGTCAATCATTCAGAAATGACTCTCTACGTTGAAGCTTCAGTTATCTGCAACATAGTTGATCCAATGTCATCCAAGTAAGCAAGTCGCAATTGAAATGCGAGCCCGGTGTTTGAATATACCGGGCTTTTTTATATGAGTATGAATACTCACATATTTCAGGCAGAGGCATCTATTCCAAATCAATCTAAAGTTGGCGATTTTTGTATAGTCGAAGCGAGAGGCAGATAAATCAAATCCCTTGCTGAATAATAAGAGTTTTAAAGAAAAGGAGATTAAAATGAAAACAGCATTTGTATCAAAGCTCATTGTGATTCTCTTCATTATTATGCTGGGCATAATTGAAGGTAGATCACAAACAACATTCACTGCAGCATCCATCACAAAACCGGAAAAGAAATTTGATTTTTCGGGTACGGTCGAAGGAGTCATTATTGATCTGGCAACTATAAACTTCTCAATATATGAAGATGGGAATGCCAGTCTTACAGTATTAGACCATCAGGGCAAATCTATCTGCCAGCTTGTTGAAGGTGAAATATACAAAGGTGAATATGCAATACACTACAAACCCGATGCAAATTTGCCTGCCGGTGAATATTTCCTCCGTTTCGAAATGAATGGCGAAGTAAAAGTTGAAAGATTTGTGAAACGAATCGCGGAGTAGGGAAGGACAATCGGCGAGAACAGGCGGAGCAAAGCTCCAAAGCACAACCCTCATTTGCTCCGTCAAAGCCGCCAGAGATCAAGCAACATATCCGTTCCTTAGTTCAGTAATTATTGCAACACCCTTGTTGACAAAGGAAAAACATACACATATTCTTTATCTGCAAAATGAGAAGGGTTTTAGTTGAAGTACAGAGCGACATCGGTTAATAAAATCTGAGAAATTATTTTTGATTTCTTTAAAGATTTAAATGCCCTATATTTGCACATCATAAAAACATCTTTTTAAGGAGGAAATATTGGGTACAGAAACACTTGACAAGACACAGGTATTACCTTACAAGGTTAAGGATATATCACTTGCCGAATGGGGAAGAAAAGAAATAAGACTCGCCGAAGCCGAAATGCCGGGTTTGATGGCAATCAGGGAAGAGTATAAATCTAAGCAGCCGCTTAAGGGTGCAAGAATAGCAGGCTGTCTTCACATGACAATTCAGACCGCAGTTTTGATAGAAACTCTCATTGATCTGGGAGCAGAAGTTACATGGTCTTCATGTAACATATTCTCAACTCAGGATCATGCAGCTGCAGCAATCGCCGCGGCCGGAATTCCGGTTTATGCCTGGAAAGGTATGAATGAGGAAGAATTCAACTGGTGTATTGAACAGACATTATTCTTTGGACCTGATAGAAAACCGTTGAACATGATTCTTGATGACGGTGGAGATCTGACAAACATGGTGTTTGACAATTATCCTGAGCTGATTACAGAAATCAGAGGTTTATCTGAAGAGACAACAACAGGTGTTCACAGATTATATGAAAGAATGAAAAACGGCACATTGCCAATGCCGGCAATAAACGTTAATGATTCGGTAACAAAGTCAAAGTTTGACAACAAGTACGGATGCAAAGAGTCATGCGTTGATGCTATCAGAAGAGCAACCGATGTAATGATGGCAGGCAAAGTTGCAGTTGTTGCAGGCTACGGTGATGTTGGCAAGGGTTCTGCTGCTTCTCTTAGCGGTGCCGGTGCAAGAGTTCTTATTACAGAGATAGATCCAATCTGTGCACTTCAGGCAGCGATGGACGGATATCAGGTTGTTACAATGGATGAGGCAGCAAAAGTTGCAGATATTTTTGTTACTGCTACAGGCAACGTGAACATCATAACAGACAGGCACTTCAAATCAATGAAGGACAAAGCCATTGTTGCTAATATCGGGCACTTTGATAATGAAATCGATATGGCTTGGCTCAATGAGAATTATGGAAAGACCAAGAATACAGTTAAGCCACAAGTAGATCTTTATGATGTTGACGGACATGATGTTATCATTCTTGCAGAAGGCAGATTGGTAAACCTTGGTTGTGCAATGGGACATCCTTCGTTTGTGATGTCGAATTCATTCACCAATCAGGTTCTTGCACAGATAGAGCTTTGGAATAATCATGACAATTATGAAAATAAAGTCTATGTATTGCCAAAGCATCTTGATGAGAAAGTTGCAAGACTTCATCTTGAGAAAATTGGCGTGAAGCTTGAAAAAATGACAAAGGAACAAGCTGAATATATTGGTGTTAGTGTAGACGGCCCGTATAAGTCAGAATTGTACAGATACTGATATCTGAGTTCTTATCAAAGAACTCTTACGCAATAGGATTTACAGTTACTTTAAAAGCCCTTGAGAATTTTTTCTCAAGGGCTTTTATTTATCTGTTCAGTGGTGATTTTTCTGATTTTCACACAAGACATTTTTAAACATTGAAGATCATAGAGAAGCAGTTTGCAGTTGAATTGTTACGGGACGTTGATTGGAAGTGCAAGAGGTAAATCTCATAAAAATGGAAAAAGGAAGCCGATCATAAACGGCTCCCTTTATCTCTAAATGAATAAAGTCAGATGCTATCGGGCAATTACTTTGTAGGTCTTAAAATCTGATGTCATCGGTAATTCTTCTCCGTTTTCCTTTGCCTTTCTGATATCTTCAAACCCTCTCTTATGACCTTCGATAAACTCTGCGGATTTTGTCCAATCCTTGAATGAATCTTCAGATTCCCAGTGACTAACGATTAGATAAATGTCACTCCCGTCAGAAGGTTTCAGCACCTCCATATTTTTGAAGCCGGGCATTTTGTCAATTGCACCTGCTCTTGAACCGAACAATTCTTCGAATCTTGGTTTGTAATGCTCTTTGCAGTTAATGTAGTTGATTGCAACAAAGTTCTTTTCTTCCTGACTCATCAAGTAAAATTAATTTTATGAACTGATCAAAATACTGCTTATAAAGACGAGGTTCAAACATGAAATTGAAGACGTAAAGCACCCTCTTAAAATTGCAGCCAAATCAAAAGGTTAAACATTGTTATTATAACATGGACAATCTAAATTGGCAACAATAATTTTCATCGCCAAAATATTGAAACTCTTCATAACTACTCTGTTTCTTATCACTTTTATGACATCTGAAATTTTTCCTCAGATGCAAAGAGAATGGATTCAGAGATTTAATGGTGCAGCAAACAGTTTCGACATTGCCTCCGGCATGCTAAACGTTCCGTCTGGCGGCGTTTTAGTCTATGGTTCTTCAGTTGGATTTGGTTCGCTTACAGATTTTGCATTGATGAGATACAGCAGTGAAGGAAATGAACTGTGGAAAGCAACATATAATGGAGAAGCAAATCAGTCTGACCAGATAAGTTCTGCGGCGCTTTCGGAAAGCTCGGATATCTTTGTTACAGGATTCATTACTTTGAATGATAACAACTCGGGATATGCTGTTGCAAAATTCCTTTCCAACGGAAGTCTGTCCTGGGTCAGAATTGCAGAAGAACCGGGCTACATTTCAGGTATGGGTGAGGCAATAACAGTCAGCTCATCAGGAAGGATAGTTTCCGCGGGACAGTTGAGAAATTCATCCGATGAATACAAGGTGATATTGATTTCATATTCTTCAGCAGGTACACTTATAAGCAAGTACATATTGAATTCACCCGGAAACAGTTTCTCAATTTCAATGCAGCCGGGTGATGCAGGAAGTGTTTATCTTGCATACGAGAAAGCGGTGCAGAATTCGGGAAGTGATATAGCTGTTGCAAAATTTGACTCTTCTTTAAACTTGGTTTGGGAAATGACTTTCACAGGAGATGCAATTTCCTCATACGACCGACCATCTGAAATGAAATCAGATGAATCGGGAAATGTGTACATTTGCGGAAGCGTTATCAATACTGTCAGTTCTGCGGATTATTTTACAGCAAAGATCTCTGCATCGGGTAATGTCATCTGGGAATATGAATATGACGGTCAATTTACGGACATATCTTCTTCAATAGCAGTTGACAATTCCGGCAACTCTTATATTACCGGCTTTAGCAGAAGTGGGGCTGCATTGGGTTCGGAGGATATTTTCACTATAAAGCTAAATGAATTAGGAATTCATGAATGGACTTCACGCTACAATGGAGAAGTAAATGGAATTGACGGAGGGAATACAGTCGCAGTCGATACTTCCGGAAATGTGTACGTTGGTGGATATTCAGACAAAGGTGATGTGAAAGTGACTTACATAACACTGAAGATTGACCGTGCCGGTAATTTATCCTGGTCAGACAGATACTCTTTAACAATTGAGCCGGAGGATTTCATTTATTCAACTGTTATAGATAATGAGAATAGTGTTTATGTTACAGGGATCAGTTTGAGTGATACAACTGACTATGATATTGCAACAATTAAATACTCGAACAGCGTTGGTATTGAAAGCACTCCGATCACAACTCCAAATTCGGCTGAGCTTTTTCAGAATTTTCCAAATCCCTTCAACCCGCAAACTAGTATCAGATACGAACTGAGGTCTGTAAGCTTCATTTCAATTATCATCAGTGATGTTAAAGGCAGACAGGTTGCTTCAATTGTAAACTCGAGACAGAATTCCGGAAGTCATGAGATTGAGTTTGCTCCCGAAGGACTCCCTAGTGGTATATATTTCTACACATTGTATTCTGATTGCATTCCGGTATCCAGCAAATCAATGGTCCTGCTGAAATAAGAATTAGTTTAGTATGTTCAGGATTCATTAGTCCAATGAGATATCAGTTTTTACTGTTTCAATTACAAGCATGTATTCATATTTTTGAACCAAATTTTGTTTGTGAGAAAAAGTCTGCTGCTCATAATGTCGTTTTCTATTTCAGTAATAGCAGAAGCCCAATGGACACAGCTCAACACGGGTGTGCAGGTTCAGCTAAAGTCAGTTTATTTCATAAATGTCAATACCGGATGGGCTTGCGGTTTGAATACTATCATCAAGACTACGAACGGCGGACTAAGCTGGCAGGCAACAGCACTTCCGGGATTTCATAAGTCAATGGATTTTAAAGATGAACTCACCGGGTATGTTTGCGGAGAATATGGTAAAGTTCACAAAACAACAGATGCAGGAAACAACTGGTATTCACTGAACACCGGTTTCAATGTAACTTTGAATCAAATCAGGATAGCGGAAGACGGTTCTGTTATTATACCCGGAAACAGTTCAACTATTCTGCACTCTACTGATGGAGGAAATACATGGACAAATATTCTCAATATTCCTGCAATTGTTGATTTTTTCGCAGTGAAGTTACTTAACAGCAATTCATTTATCATCAGCGGAAATGAAAGTACGATTCTCAGAACTTCTAACTCAGGAGCAACATGGGAAAGCATTTCTATTGGAATGCCGAATCCGTTGTTTGTCGTTGATTTCTCGGGACAGTCAACGGGATGGGTAACAGGTTGTTGCGGAATGTTCATGAAGACAACCAATGCAGGCATCAGCTGGACTACAGATGATTATCTTACTCCCGGTTATACTTTGTACTCGATGCAGTTCTTCGGGCAATCTAAGGGATGGCTTGCCGGTGAAGCGGGATACATTTTGAGAACCACCAATGCGGGACTCAATTGGGATTCTCTGAATTCCAATACTCAACTTGACCTGTATTCACTACATTTCATTGATGAGAACACCGGATTTGTTAGCGGGTACAACGGCACAATCCTCAAGACTATAAACGGCGGCGGAGCGGGAACACCAATTGGTATCAACAATCAGACAACAAAGGCAGAGGATTTTCAACTTCAACAGAATTATCCGAATCCGTTCAATCCATCTACTAAGATCAGTTACGTTTTGAAAAGCCCAGGGTACATAAATTTGAGTGTGCATGATATAAACGGCAGACTTATCTCAGAGCTTGTCAATGCAAAGCAGAGTTCAGGAAGTTATGAAACAGAATTTACAGCCGGCAATCTTCCCAGCGGTGTGTACTTCTATTCACTGTATGTTAACGTAAGACATATCTCGACTAAGAAGATGTTAATTTTGAAATGATCGGAGCTCTTACTTTGGAAATTCACAATAGAAAAAACTTGAACCGAAGTTTCTGAATTCTATTTCCTAAACTTCACAATATTATGAATCTGAAATCGCACAAAATTGGACAATAAAGAAAAATTCATCGAAGAGATCAATTCGGGTTATGCTTTCAAAGGCGATTCAATTCTGCTTGGCGGTGCCATGCTGAATAACGAATGCCTGACAGGCATAAGTATCCGCTTGCCGCTAAAGACAATGAACCGTCACGGACTCATTGCCGGAGCGACAGGAACCGGAAAGACAAAGACACTGCAGGTAATTGCCGAAGGTCTTTCATCGGCAAGCGTTCCTGTTCTTATGATGGACATAAAAGGAGATTTGAGCGGCATTGCTATGCCGGGAGCATCAAACGAGAAGATAGATGAGAGAGCAAGTAAAATAGGTATAACATTTTCACCAAACGGATTTCCTGTTGAGTTTCTCTCAATATCCGATGAAAAGGGCGTACGTCTGAGGGCAACTGTTTCTGAATTCGGTCCGGTTCTTTTTTCGAAAATGCTTGAACTGAATGACACGCAGTCAGGAATAGTTTCACTTATATTCAAGTACTGTGACGACAATCAGATACCTTTGCTTGATTTGAAAGACTTCAAGAAAATGCTTCAGTACATTTCAGATGAAGGCAAGGATGAAATTGAGAAGAATTACGGAAAAATTTCAACTACATCAACAGGAACAATTCTGAGAAAAGTCATCGAACTCGAGCAGCAAAAGGCAGATCTGTTCTTTGGAGAAGTTTCTTTTGATGTGAATGATCTGATGAGAATTGACGAACAGGGTAGAGGAGTAATATCAATGTTGCGGCTTACGGATATACAGAACAAGCCGAAATTGTTCTCAACATTCTTGTTGTGTCTTCTTGTTGAAATCTATAATACTTTTCCTGAAGAAGGTGACCTGGACAGGCCGAAGCTTGTGATATTTATTGACGAAGCACATCTGATGTTTAGTGAAGCATCCAAGGCGTTGCTTGATCAAATTGAAACTATCATTAAACTGATCAGGTCAAAAGGTGTGGGAATATTTTTCTGCACACAAAATCCGACCGATATTCCCTCTTCTGTATTGAGCCAGCTTGGAATGAAAGTCCAGCATGCACTCAGGGCCTTTACGGCAAAGGACAGAAAGATGATCAAGCTTGTTGCTGAAAATTATCCGCTGTCAGATTACTATGATCTTGAAACGCTGCTCACATCTCTCGGCATTGGTGAAGCTGCCGTGACTGTTCTCAATGAGAAAGGAAATCCAACACCGCTAGCAGCAGCCTTGCTTTGTCCGCCGGCTTCTAGGATGGATGTTTTGTCGGGAGATGAGATCAATTCAATTAACGGAAGTTCTAAACTTGTACCGAGATATAATGAGTTGATTGACAGAGAAAGTGCTTATGAAATTCTCAACAAGAAGCTTGAAGAAGCCGCAGCCAATAGTGAATCTGAAGAAAAGAATTCCGGAAGCAAGAAAGAAGAGAAAAGCACAGTGGAAAAAGTTCTAACAAGCAGTACCGCAAGATCCATAGGCAATACTGTAGTCAGAGAACTTACAAGGGGGCTGCTTGGAGTGCTTGGTATAAAGAGCAGACGGAGAACTTGAATTAGGAATTAAGAATTTTCGTCCACTCTGAGTCCCCTCTGAAATATTAAAATGAGATTGATAGCAAACAAAACGGGAGACTCAGCGAGGACGTTGAAAAAAAATAATAAATAACATGGAGGAGTTGCTGAAAAGTGTTTCAGAGAAAGCGGGCATAACAATGGATCAGGCAAAAGCTGCCGTATGTGCAGTGTCTGACTACGTTAAGGATAAAATGCCGGTTGTTGGAGAACAGGTTGATGCTTTTCTCAAAGGTGAGAAGACGGAAAAGATTGCAGACATGGCGAAGAGTCTTAAAGATAAGCTCGGCTTATAACACATTGCACCAAGAAAAGAGAAATTAACTTTAAGCTTAAGTTTTACTTTTCTTTGCTCAAAGCTGGTCTTTCTGAATTTATTCGCACCCGTTCCGGAAATTCATAGATAGTATAATTAACGGATCCCTGATGAAAACATTTTGAGTACTTGAAATTTTGGTTTCATCTGTTTATGCTCGATTCAGAATGTATAACCCCAATTAGCAACTATTATATATTCCACTTATAAGTTTTTTTTAATAATTACTACAAAACCAAGGAGACAAAAATGAAAAGACTTTTTCTTTTCTTTCTGCTTTGCATTGCAAACTACAGTCCGGCTCAATGGACTGAGCAAGTTTCAGGCGTGAACGTAATTCTATTCTCAGTTTCAGCTGTTGACGACAATGTTGTTTGGGCTTGCGGAGGTTCAGGTACTGTTATCCGCACAAAGAACGCAGGCATTAACTGGATCACAACAGCAACGCCGAATATTGAAAGTGATCTTTATACAATTCAGGGAATCGATGCGGCTTCCGCGCTTGTTGCCGGCTTTGACGGATTCCGTACATTTGCATACAAGACCATTGACAGCGGTGCTACCTGGACTCAAATATTCAGCCAGATCGGCGGGTTTGTAGATGCCATAAAGCCATACAACGGATATTCCGGAAAGTACGCGCTTGTTGGTGATCCTGTTGACGGCAGATGGACATACTTTACAAGCAATGACTACGGTTCAACCTGGGACTCCACAGGACTTTATAAAGCAGCTTCCCAGAGTGAAGCAGGATGGAATAATTCATGCTTCACGGCAGTTCCGGGATTGTCGTACTGGCATGGAACGAACAGCACAAAAGTCATACAAGGCACTTCAGGCGGTACATTCACAGACTTGCCGACACCGGGACTTACGGACAGCTATGCAATCTGGGGCAATGACAACAACAGACTCATGATCGGTGGTGCAACCGGTGTACTTTATTCAATCGATGGCGGAGCAACCTGGAGCAATACAGGAGCCCCCGGTTCAGGTGATGTTGCAGGCATAATTGGCGGAGGTGCGACCTGGTATTATGTAAGAGGTGCTTCTGCTTATAGGTCATTTGATAACGGTACAACCTGGGCACCGGATTACACGGCTCCTTCAGGTATTTATTTCCATATGTCCCTTTCTCCAAGAGGAAGATGTCTCTGGGCTGTAAGAACCGGCGGTGGAATTTCAAGGTATTGCTTTGATTTTCCGCTTCCTGTTGAACTGTCGTCTTTCACATCAACAATTGCCGGAAGGAATGTTGACCTTAACTGGACAACAATTGCAGAATTTGACAATTCCGGATTTGATATTGAAAGATGGAGAGTTGCTGAAAATGTAAGTCCGGTTTGGCAAAAGGTTGGATTTGTAAAGGGCAACGGCAATACAACCGAAATGAAGAACTATTCATTCAGCGACAGAGGACTTGCAACCGACAAATATCAGTACAGACTCAAGCAGACCGACTATAACGGCAATTACAATTATCATTATCTGTCCGGTGAAGTTGTAATCGGTGTTCCGGAAAAGTTTGCATTGTCGCAGAACTATCCGAATCCTTTCAATCCATCAACGACAATCAACTTCGACTTGCCTGTATCAGGAAACATTGATTTGAGAGTTTATGATATGACAGGAAAAGAAGTGGCTATTGTTGTGAGCGAATTCAGAACAGCGGGATATCATACTGTAAACTTCAATGCAGCGAATCTGTCAAGCGGCGTATATATTTACAGATTGGTTTCAGGTTCAAATGTTGAAACTAAGAAGATGTCGCTTCTGAAGTAAGTGATAGTAATCTCCGAAAAAAATTGAGCCGGAAGATAAATTCTTTCGGCTCTTTTTTTATTTGAATTACTTTTTTGATGATCGTCAAATACGGACACAGGGTATAGTTAGTTTTGATAAGTGCAGTTGATAAGGGTAAGCTGTTGCCTGCCCGCAGTCGGCTAAACATGTGCACTCTCTGCAGGCGGGGTCTCGCCCGCAGGAAAATTTGCATCAGGATCGGAGATATTGTAGATGCGGGCTAAGACCAACAGCGGCATAAATCTGTCAAGCGGCGTATATATTTACAGATTGGTTTCAGGTTCAAATGTTGAAACTAAGAAGATGTCGCTTCTGAAGTAAGTGATAGTAATCTCCGAAAAAAATTGAGCCGGAAGATAATTTCTTCCGGCTCTTTTTTTGTTTGAATGACTTTGTTGATGATCGTCAAATACGGACAATGAAGATGATACTCACTTCAATAAAACCATTCGCCGGGTCTCAACAATATTTCCGTCAATGAAAAGCGAATAGAAGTACACTCCGCTTGAAAAAGTTGCCGCGCTAAACTCAACTTCATATGATCCTGCATTCTTAACTTCGTCCGCAAGAGTCGTTACAAGTTTACCCGATACATTATAAACCTTCAATGTAACATGATTCCTATTTTGTAATTCGTAGTTGATGATTGTCTTTGGATTGAACGGGTTAGGATAATTTTGGTGCAGCCTGAATTCTGCCGGAGCAATTTGTGATGAAGCGCCGGAACTCATGATTCCTCCGGTTGAAGTTGAGTAAAGCATTCCCTGATCCCCAAAGGCAAGTCCATTTTTATAATCGAGAAAGTAGAACCCATTGAAAAACAGTGGATAAGTATTCAATTGTAGTACCCAGTTTGAACCTCCGTTAGTTGTTCTGTAAATACTTGCTCCTGCAGCCCAGCCGGTGTTAGCATCTACAAACTTCAAGTTGAAAACTGCCGATCCTGCAAAGAATGTTGTGAGATTCCAGTTCGTTCCTGCGTTCGTTGTAGCAAGAATACCATTAACAAAAGCAGTGGAGTCGACTCGTGTCAGGATCACAATAGTGCTGTCATCTATCAAGTTGAAATCTACAAAATTCAGATCACTAGTTTTAAGTTTTGTATTCCAAGTAAAACCAAGATCTGAACTTTGCAGCAGGTATGAAGTATCATGACCTGTGTCATCAAAGTAGGAAGCAGTTATCCAGATATTCGAATGCGGATCTATTTTTTTTTCTCGAGTGCTTTGGAACGAGTTGTATGACCAGCTAGTCCCGCCGTTTGAAGTTCTCCTGATGACTCCCGTTGTGACTGAACCATTGCCGCCCCTACCCAAAGCTATTCCGTTCATAGCATCCGAAAAATAGATCACAGACAATCGGTTATCAAAATCAGTCTCATTCAACATCAGGCTCCAGTTCAATCCTCCGTTTGTAGTTTTGCAGATATTCATTCTGTTTTCAAATGTGCCGGGTGACACAAATATGCCACCTGCAGCCCAACCTGTATTTTCATTTATGAAATGAATATCACTAAGATCAAAGTTCATATTGCTTTGCTGAAGTATCCAGTTAGCGCCTTTGTTTGTGGTCTTTATGATAGTACCGTAAGCTCCGCAGATCCAGCCGGTGTTTACATCTATGAAGAATTCTTTTGAAAGGGAATTTGAAGTGCCGCTGTTGATCTGAATCCAGCCGCTTTGTGAAAAAACATTTGAGTGGGAAGATACTAACAACAACAATAAAAGTATCAAGACTTTCATTTTTGCCTCCGTTTTTAGAAGTTGGGACATCACTAAATTAGATGTCAAAGCGTGATTAGTTTGCCAACAATTCATCTTTCTGAGCATGGCTGACTTTGCCCGACCGAGTCTGCCTTCCAATAGACAAAGTCTCTGGGCTTTTCAGGAATTCAGATGCAATCTGAAATTTCTACTTCACCAATGCCATGCGCTTCACACGAATCTGACTTCCGTTTGCACTTAGCGTATAAAAGTAAACTCCGCTTGGAAGATTGCCAGCTTTGAATTCAACTTCATGTCTTCCGGCATTCTTCACTTCATTGACAAGCGTAACAACTTCTTTACCCA
>CALEVL010000042.1 GCA_937924675.1 uncultured Ignavibacteria bacterium
CAACGGGCTTATGGCTATTGCCTTCTCCTGAGCAGCATTGTTTATTCTGAACCGGGATATTGGATAGCCTATATGCCTGCAGCTTGCCCAAGTTGTGTCACCTGAATTGTTCAGCCAACTTATTCCCATGTACTGAGCTATTTCAGTCGTTATGATTGATATAGCAGTCCCGCTACCGGAATAATTATCTCCGGGCAGGTCATCCTGTGAAAAGATCGAGGGCGCACTGGGCGGTGTTACATTTGCAGAATAAAACTTCTTCCCGCTTCCTGTTGCAAAATCAAAATTCAAGACTGGAATGAAGTTGTAGTTTCGCGAAAATCCGGAAATGGTTTGACTGCCGCTTTGTGGAAATCTTGAGTACGCATTTACAAGAAGCGAATCCAATGAGAAGGAAGTAACCGAAGCATACATTATCCTGTCAACTCCGGAGGAATCATAATTGAATGCCACATGTGCTGCTCCAAATACTGAATTGAAACTGTTGCTCAATACCTTTGGATTAAAGTAATTTCTTACCGTGTCGGCAGGAGAGATTCTGAACTCTCTTCCCCATATTCCGTTTTCAAATCTTCTGAGAAAAATCTCACTATACTTTTTGTAAACAACAAGAAAAACATTGCTCGTATCTCTTCCGAGATTTGTTGCTGAAGGAGATGAAGTCATAACAGTATCATTTGTAATAAACTGGGCATCGCTCCAGGTTGAACCGTTGTAATAAGAGTATCTTAATTTCGAGCCGCCAAGTTGCCGCATCTCGAATACAGCAAGAGCTTTTCTTATGTTATCAGATCTTTTGGTATGTGCAATAGCCGCATTGGTATTGAATGATGCATCATTGGTCAGCATTACTTCTGAACCAACACTGTCTCTCTTCATTTTGCGTAAGGCAATATTACTGATTCCTGAGTTTCTCTTTTCATAAAGCATCATGCATTCGCTTTCATAAGAGAATATGAATGGTTCAGTGCCTTTGTAGAAGACCGGATTGAGTATATCTGAATTGCCGGAGGAAATTAATGTATAACTTGAATCATAATGCTGGAGCTGCGCAAACGCAGTTGCAGATGCCAGCAAGAGAAAGCAGACGATTGTTGTTTTCATAACAATCTCCTTTGAGATGTTTAAATGTTTTGTTCATCTTAGCTGTACAAGTGAACAAAAAAACGAATGAACTTCTGTTTCATTTGTCTTTGATGCTAATACAAACTTAATCTATTCAAAGGCAAAGTTGAAGGAAGTTCTTGAGGTGCTAACTTAGATAGTAATTCCAAAAACGGTCTATTTTTCCGCTCGTTCCAAAACGGGCAAACTGTCCGAAAACATGTCGTCCCCGAGTGCTTCTATCGGGGACACTTTTGATATGGTCGAATTTCGGTGCCGATTCCCGCTAGGAGCACGC
>CALEVL010000043.1 GCA_937924675.1 uncultured Ignavibacteria bacterium
TAAATGAATAGAGGTCACTGTATTGTGCATACTGTTGTGCAACAGAGAAGCGGCCGGAAAACAAAATATAAATCAAATTAAATGAATTTTACTTTTGACAACATTCCGTTTTACATAAAATTTTCTATTTTTTTTGTTGGAATTCTGGCATTTGGATTTTTGACTTATATCGGACAGGATATAGTCATGCCGCTGTTTTTCGCACTGTTGATTGCAATACTTCTAGATCCGATAGTGAGTTTCTTTCAGAGAATGAGGCTCCCGCGTACTTTGGCAATTAGTTTAGCGCTTACCGTTGGAATACTATTTATAGGCGGATTAATATATTTCCTTTCGGTTCAGCTCAGCTTATTCAATGAATCACTCCCAATGTTCAAGGAAAAATTTAAACTTGTACTGGATCAAAGCAAGAATTGGGTGTCATCTGAATTTAACATAAGCATGAATTCAATAAATACGCAGATTGATAACTGGAGCAAGTCCCTGTTTGAAGGAACCGGAGCAGTGATAGGATATACAGTAATGACTCTGACAGAATTAATAATAGTATGGCTGTTGATTCCTGTGTATGCATACCTCTTTCTTTATTATCAGAATCTATTTCTTGCATTCATTGAACAGGTGAGTGAGAAAAAGGATCAGAAGACCATAAAGGAAGTGATGAAAGAAGGCAATAAGATGATTCAGTCATACTTGATCGGTTTAGTACTGGAGATAATTATAATGTCAGTATTGAATTCAGTCGGATTGCTGATACTCGGCATTGAATACGCGATACTGCTCGGTATAATCGGAGCTTTACTGAATGTAATTCCTTATATAGGCGGCGTCGTTTCAACAGCATTGCCGATGCTGGTAGCTATTGTAACACATGATTCACTAGTTTCACCTATATTGGTTCTGGCAGTATATCTGTTTATACAGTTTCTTGATAACAATTTCATTGTTCCGCTTGTTGTCGCATCCCGTGTTAAGATCAACGCATTAGTTTCGATCATAGTTGTTTTGATCTTCGGAGCAATGTTTGGAATTTCCGGTATGTTTATTGCGATACCATTAACGGCAATTGTGAAAATTATATTTGACAGGATCGAACCGATGAAGCCGTATGGCCTGATACTCGGCGTTGAAATTCCTGTTAATACAAAATTCATAAATAGCTTTACTGAAAAACGCACACTTAAGATCAAGGATGAAGGTAAGGAGATAAAATAATATGGATCACTGCTGTCCAAAACGTTTAGGTATTTCGAAAATTCATTCGGAATTAAGCTGGAAAGTTAGAAAAAATTCGGTTCGGAAAAACAACCCGCCCGCCTGCTGAGTGTTTACTGGATTTGCTCAGTGCGGGAAGGAAGATTCGCTTACAAGCATAACACATCTGCTCAATCTTCGCTCTCTTCGGTTAAGATGTTGGTGGCCCATGGGAATCCACCCTTTGGGGAAAGTTTGTATTTGTACATATCTCACTATGCTAATACTTTTGAACAAACTTTTGGTAACATCAAAGAGGCGAAACCGTCACACTTCGACCCGTCTTTGCCGGGCAGGCAAGCTCAGTGTGACACGCATTGGGCAAAGGAAGAAACTGTTCCCATCTTCGCCTCCGTCGGCAAGCCACCAAGTGGCGAACTTACACGGGCAACAATTGAGCGACTATGATGTGACACTACTTAAAAACATAGGATTCTGTTAGGATAGAACAAATAAAAAGACAGCAATTACAACGAGTTCATTCTAAAGGAATATGCAGTCAAAGAGTTTTTCGTTTTTACAGAGAACAAATAACTTGATCAAAATTTCTATTATTCATGTTTCAATTTCATATTTTTTAATGATTTATTATGTATGTCTTCCAATTCTTTGAGCTTCTCCAAGACCCACCTGTCATTTATTGTAAACTCTTTTTCCTCAAGCAGTTTTCTGACATTGTTCAAATCAAATTCTGATATTTTGGAAGTATCCTCCTTTAGTCTTAAAAGCTTTTTGTATATATCCGCAAAGCATTTCAAATTTGATTTATACCTTTCATTATATTTATCAGAACTATATATCTGATGACTCAATGAATCAACGGCAGATAAAGCTGTCTCAAAAAGTTCGAGATCGTAGTAGCAGCTCAATTTAATTATTACAACAGATACTCTTAGTTCATGATCTCTTAAGAAAATTCTGGAGGAGTATTCAAGTGACTTTTCAGGATTACCTTTGCGGTGTTCTATACAAGCTTTGCTGTAATTAAATATGTAGTCAAAATCCTTTACATTTGTAAACTTTTCTATTTCATCCAAAAAGTTTTCCGCCCATTCGGTTTCATTCAAATAAACTGAAATATGAATAACATTTGCAATATCATTCCAGTGCGTTGCAACTACGACATTCTTTGTGTTTTGCATAACCATGAAACGATGATTGCATAATTCAAATTGTTCCTTACAGAATTTCAAATTGTGACTTCTCATCATGCGCGTACAATGACTTGAAAGTACCGTAAAATATAGCGTGTAGTCATCTCTGATCTCTTGTATGCTTTTATCAAACAACTCATAAAACATTGCTTTAGCATTAAAAAAATTTGTTTCCTGTTTCGGGTTTGCAAAGAGTTTTAACATATTCAATATCATGTATATAAGTTTGTTTTCATTCGAATCACTATCAAAATTACCAATAAGAAAATCATAATCTACAGTAGTAATAAGTTTATACAGATTTTCATTTTCACTGTTAACATTATAAGAGTTCTTGTATGCTGTCATGCATTGAAGATAAATCAGGGTTTGAAAAAGAAAATAGCATATATCATTGGAAAATTTATCGTTGTGAAGCTTTATGTAATCAGACTTCAGATTTCTAGTAAGACTAAATTCTATTTTATATCCTTCAATGACAGATCTATTATTGTAATGCTCCGGATATTCCTCAGGGAATTCTGCTTCTGTTCTTTTTAAAACAATTTTATAATATTCATCAAGACTCCTCCTGGAAAGCTCTTTTAGCAGTGTTTTATTCAAAACAAATTGTTCCTTTTCCATGCATGCAATTGTCAGAAATCTTTCGCATAGTTTCATCATCTCGGACATAAGTTTTTTTATATTGTTGATATTAAAACTTTTATCTGGATAGAGTTTAGTAAATATAAGTGCGTTATCAACTGTATACTCCGGATGATAATTCTTAATCGTATCAAATAATGCTATCAGATTTTTGTTTTTATTGTGGAATGGCGAGCGGAGAAAGTCGGAGAATTGTTTAAGTTCTTCTTTTGTGAAAGTCTTCAAAACATCTATTGCTTTGCTGTGTATCACTTTATGCTGATTTTAATGATCCCTTATCAGCTGCATTAGCTTTCTTGGAATATAAATGTTCCAGTTCCTGGAATTTCTTGATGAACCATGACTTCTCTATTTTGGATTTATCAAGCATTGTTTTAATCTCAGCAAGTATCGTTTGATTACTTCCGGAGTGAAATTTCATCTTCTGCTTTAATAATGTTTCATATATTTTAATATATTCACAGTTATTGTTTGTAATGATCTGACCCAGCAACTTATTATTCTTTAAAGTGTGTTTACAGGAATCCAGTTTAGATAGCGCTTGCTCAAATAGATTTAATTCATAAAAACACTTCAATAATATTTTGTGATCGGCAAATTTCATAAATTCATCTCTGTCGCAAACCCATATAGCATGGTCGAGTGCATCAGCAAAATTGTTCCTCTCAAATTCAATTCTCGCTTTTGTGAAATGATAATTATTTTCCTGTAAGTGTTTCGGCAGATAATAATTAAACTTATCAGCAAACATGTCAGCCCATTTAATCTCATTAAGTGACAAAGCAATCATTACTGAGGTTCTAACCATTTCGCTATAAATAAAATCTTCGTCAACTGCTTCTTGCCTGCTCTTATACGAATCAATTAACTTAAATTTTAACTTGTAAATTTCAAATGCTTCTACAATAAATGATCTATCTCCGTTTTCCACCTTAATCTGACAATAGTCTGTAAGACTCGACAAGTACTTCCTTAAGATATAAATACTTTCATTGTTCGGGTTAAGATGCTTATTTAAAAACTGTTTTATGTTGTCAAAGTGACATTCTTTGGAAAGATCACTGAATAACAGAATAATCAGCAACAAGAAAAAAATAATTGTCTCATCTTCATTGTCAGTATCAATTAATGTCAACACTGATTCAATATTTGCCGCTTTAGTTATTTTCATAATTGTCTCGTCCGAGTATGAAACATTTCTAGTAAATTCATTTATGTTTCTGTCAATTAAGTCTGTAGCAAGGTCATCAAGAAAAGTAGAGATATTATACAGTGATCTTTTGTGTCGGCTTTCAGTAATTGACGCATGATTGTTTGCAATCTGATTTGCACCTCTTGAGGAATAGAAATGTATTTTGAAAGATTCTAACTGTTGTAAGTGTGCAAAACCAACAAAATCCTTGTTGCGTTCGAGGTCATCTTCAAAATGTTTGCAAAACAAAATCATGATGCTGTCAAGATTTCGTGATTCCAGTTCTTTAAGCAAAAAAAATGAATTATGAAACTTCTCCTTCGCAAATCTGACTTGTTTTAAATATTCTTCACAGACTGCTTTGAAGTCAGAAATCAGTTTTTTGAAATTATTATGATTGTATGTTTTGTCAGGAAAGACTTCTAAATAAACTGCCTCGTTTTCTATTTCAAATGCAGGATGATTTCTTTCCAGAGTATCAAACAGTTTAATCAAATTTTTATTTTTATTAAAAAAAGGCGAGCGGACAAAGTCGGAGAATTGTTTAAGTTCTTCCTTTGTGAATGTTCTTAAAACATCTATTGCTTTGCTGTGAATCATAACATTGGATTTAGTTAATGAATCCAGTGTTGAAACTGG
>CALEVL010000044.1 GCA_937924675.1 uncultured Ignavibacteria bacterium
TCCAGTTTGATTTCGAAAGAAATTTCGAAATTCAAAAACGTTTTGGACAGCAATGTTTCATTATATGCTATGTATCAAAGTTTGTCAGCTTTCTTAAATGATTTACTTTTCACTGCATGGCTGTCTCTTATCAGTTTGATCTCTAATGTGTGCTGTCTTTTTTATAGTGAAACCACTCGTGGGAGCTTTTCTTCAGCAGATGTGCAGCTGAGAATGTTGCGATTGCACAAGTGGATTCAGAAGGAAATATGTGTGTCAGCGGGAAGGTTGCTTTGAATTGGAATTATTCTATTGCCTCAAATCAGGTAAATCGTGTGGGTGAAGTAACTTTAACCGTGAAAGCTAATTATGAAGGGAACAGTTATACCGTAGACTGACAACGGCAAAAATAATTTTTGAAGCCGGACAACTTACAACTGATATAAACGGAGACCTTTTTATCGATGCGACTGATGCAGCCGTTGCAGATAACAATGCTTATCTTTTTGTCAGTGTGATCAGGCCATAAACTGCATTGACGAATCTGTCCAATCACAATTACATTCATACCGCCCGCAATTGCAAGCGCGGGCGGATATGTAATTACTTATCTGCCGGCGGCGGCGTTTCAGGAGTTTCGGGGTCTTCAACATTTACTTTCACTTCAACTTTGCCATCATCACCCGTATTCATATCAAACTTAAAATTGCTGTTCGCATCCTTGAGGGCTTTTTCAACTTCAAGCTTAGCTTTTTCAAGTTCCTTCTTTAACTCCTTATTGCTTTGGACATCAATATCTTTGAGTTCTTCGTGAAGTTGTTGAAGTTCCTTACTAAGTTCTTCATTCAGTTCCTTCATTTCAATCCTGAGTTCTTCATCTCTATCTTTTTTGTCTTCGTTCAGTTGTTTCTGCATGTTCTTCAAATCCTCGTTTCTTTCCTTCATATCTTCCCGGAGTTCTCTTTGCATTTCCTGCATATCCTGTTTGAACTCTTCCTTGTCAAAATAAACCATTACGCTCTCAGGCATTTCCGCAAACTGATAGTCATCATTGAAGACTTTTACCTTCACATTGAATTTCTTATCAAGATCATCTGCCCATTTCAGAGTGTCAAAAGTCAGATGCTCGAGTTGTTTAAGATTCTCCAGATTTTTCTCCAGACTCTTCATGCTCTGTTCAATGTTTGCATTGACGGTTGCTTCTATCTTCTCCACCCAATCCTCAATTTCATTTTCATCGAAGAAAGGAATACTATCCTTTGGAATAGGCCTGGGCGGCGCAACAAATGAGGCAACCTTTGCATATACCTGATTTTTGTATTCGTTGTCAACATCCTGGATCAGGTTAACCAGAGAAACGGCATCATTCTTATCGGCATAGTTAAGAATTGTATTTACACATGAAACATCACAGTTTCCGAAGTCAAAATTAAACAATGCTTTCTTGAACACAGAAGATGAATTCTCACTGAATGGTGTTCCTACCCCTTTATCCTTTCTTGTCATTACCAAATTGCCGGCAGGAACAACAGACTGCTTACTGCCGGAGACAACTTCTACTTGTCCTGACCTTACATAGAACAATCCGTCGCCGGAACCGTCAACCGTTAGCTTGTATGAACCACCGTCATCCATGGCAACTGCAGAAGGCAGATCAACAGGCACCGGATTCTCAACTTTTTTCATGTCAGCATCAATGGTTCCGTAAATGACAGATAATCTGTTCTTCCCGTCCTCGCCTTTAACGATCATCAGCTTTGTATTGGGCTCAACTATTACTTTTCCGATGTCTGCTATCAGAAGTTCAGCTCTTGATGTATCATTTGTAATGATGTATTCGCCGTCTCGTATGCTGTCGAGTTTTGCCATAGCTTCATTACTGATGTATGGAGTACCGCTTAAACTTGTAACTTTCCAATACGAAGGAAGTAAGTATGAATCCTGCTTTGTCAGCTCAGGGCTCTCAAATTTCAAGTTCTTCACCGCAAAGTAAATGATCCCGATCACTATCATAGCTGCAAATGCAGAAGCAAAATATCTGTATTTATATAGCAGTCCGTATTTTCTGTAAGCAGGATCTTCGAGATTCTTGTTCAGTTCATCATTCCGTCTTGTTTCAAAGTCAGACCTTGCTTCAACGCCTTTCCAGAGAGCATCTTTCTCGGTTGAGCTGAGATACTCATAATTTCCCGCAAGGGAACTCAGTTTCAGTTTTATCTTTGAAGTTTCCTCGAGGTAATTTCTGCAATCGTTGCATTCGCTAATGTGATTTTCCATTATCTCCTTGTCTTTGGCGGAGATGTTGGCTTCCAGAAAATCATCTATCAAGCGCTCAGTCTCGTCACAGAAATTTCTTGTTGATGAAATTGTTTTGTTCATTTTGATAATTCCTCTCTTAATAACTTTCTTGCCCTGTGAAGATGTGCTTTTGATGTTCCTTCTTCTATGCTCATCATTTCCGATATCTCATAATGCTTGTAACCCTCGATATCGTGAAGGACAAGTACTGCACGCGCTTTATCCGGCAGCTTTGAAATTGCATTTTCCAGATCAATTCTTTGCTCAGCTGCCTTGCTTGGATCCGTAGATACAATACTCTTTGCAATTTCTTCAGTCACCCCGGCTTTTGGTTTTTCTGACCTGACAAGCATCAGGTACCGATTGACTGCAATCCGGTGAAGCCATGTAGAGAATTTACATTCATGACGGAATGTTCCAAGCTTCTCCCATGCATTTATGAAGACTTCCTGTGTGATCTCTTCTGCAATGTGCTTGTCAGCGGAAATTCTCAAACAAAGGGAATAGATCTTTGAAACATTCTTGTTGAACAATTCCCTGAAAGCATATTTGCTGCCTCTTACTGATTCCTCTATGAGTTTGGAATCTTCATCAGATCTTTTGACAGAAACATTCAGCGATACGGATTGCGGATTCATTTCCTGATTGTCCTTCTGTTATTAAGATGCATTAAAATGCAAAATGGTTTAGATGATGTGGAATCTTTTCTGCAAATTAACAAATACGCTTGATACTATCTGTCAATTGCGCTTTCCATTATTTCTTAACGTCAACAGCCGGTCAAAGTTTCAGCAAACAATCTCAACGCGAATTACTGGTTTGCTTGCTGTTTGAGAATTTACAAGGTTATGAAAATTGAGCTACAGGATTTGAATAGCTTTGTACAAATGCTTACGGAGGAATTGCTATGAATCGGTTATTTGGAATTTCAACAATTGTACTACTCTTATTTTTCAATACAGCAAATTCATCTGCACAAATTAAAGGAATTGATTTCAGCAGATTCGTAATCGGAAAATATTATGAATTTGTACTTATCAATGATCTGACATACACAGGCAAGCTTGTGAGCGTGGATGAAAGCACTATTTCTTTCCTTCATGAATCAACTGTGAAGAAAATCCGAAAGGATCTAATAAAGGAAATCAATGTCTCTGTTACTTCACCTGATTATACAATGCCGGACAGTGGAACAGTTTCCGTTGAACTCAAGGACGGAAGCATACTCGTTGGAAGTATCACAGTTTCTGGCGAGGATGCCATTACATTGAAGATGTCATCCGGATCTTTGATCAGAGTGAAGCGGGAAGAGATTGTTGATATTAGCTATCTAACCGCGAAGAATCCCTGGTCTGATCCAAACTCAAGCAGACTGTTCTTTGCACCGACAGGCAGAACGATCAAACAGGGCGGCGGTTATTTTTCTGTTGCAGAGATATTTTTTCCGATGGTAGCTTACGGAGTTACAGATTACATAAACGTTGCAGGTGGAATTTCTCTTATTCCTTGGGCTGAAGGACAATTGTATTATTTCAATCTAAAAGTCAGACCTGTTCATGTAAAGGATTTTGACCTCTCAGCAGGCACATTCTATACAAATGCTACTTCAAATGATGAAGGTGGTGTTGGAGCACTGTATTTAATGGGAACGTATGGAGATGACAAGAACGCAGTAACTTTCGGTGGCGGATATGGATTCAACACTGATGATGGCGTATCGGACTATCCGGTATTGATAATCGGGGGCGAACTTCAGATGTCAAAAAGTACTAAACTCATTTCAGAAAACTGGATAGTTACAGGAAATAACGGAGCAGGAATAATCTCACTGGGAGTGCGTTTCTTTGGAAGGAATATGGCAGGGGATTTTGGACTTATCTATGCTGCAGATAGTGAGGGTGGAAGCGGCTCCAGCGGGTGGCCGTTTATTCCATGGGTTGGTCTTCACTATAACTTTTAAAACAACATGAGCATTTTCACTATTCGTGTTGAGAATATCTTAGTGAATATTTGTATATTGTTGCAGATCAAAACCAAGCACTATGAGGTCTTTCAAAGCAATAACAATCGTCTGCACGTTTGCTCCATTACTCACTATCAGCGCGCAAGGATCTGACCGATATAATTTCATACCGGAAAGCTCTGAGTATAACAGAGCCACAATTCTTACAGAAATTTCAAAACCGAAAGAGATCACCTACGAGACCGAGCTAAAACAACAAATATCGGATCTTATGAACTACGGATTCAGAGATCTGTTCAGGGTGAGAAAGGAAACTTACAACTTTGATGTAGTCTCGAGTCTTGGAAGTAACGTAAGTTTTGGGGGAATGTATGAAAGCTATGCATTCATAAATTTCACTCCTCAATTGTTCATCAAACCCACGGGCTTTTTACAGATATATGCCAATCATAATCTACTCAAAGTGGTGCCACTTGAAGATATTAACAAATCAGCCGCATCTTTGCTGATGCAGGGTCTTTTGCTGGTTGCCGCAGACAATGCTGTCAAGTATGTTCTCAATGAAAGAACATGGATAAGTGAACTTGTATGCTTCACAATGAAAAACCTGCTTATGGGATTGCTTGTCAAACCGGTTGTGAAGTCAAGTAACAGAAAAATGATCCCATGGATACAGGATGAGTCTTTCTACTATTCTGTAAGTCTAAGATTTTAATTTACTTTTTTCAGCTGAAAATATCTATGTGCGCTTTGCGGTTTCGCTCTTTGCGGTTGAAGCTATTTTTTGGGATTTGCTTAAGTGAGAGTCAATGCGCAATTAATTGATTCCACATCTGTCCAAAATGTTTTAGACTTTTGGAGTGAAGGGTTTAACAAAATTCGATGCCAAAAGTTATTCCGCTTTCTTT
>CALEVL010000045.1 GCA_937924675.1 uncultured Ignavibacteria bacterium
ACAAATTCGCAGAGTCCTCCGTATTCTGAATGCAAGCGCATTGCTCGATTACGGAAGGACTCCGCGAAACGGCACGGGGCTGCCGCAGAAAATGTTACTTTACCAATGTCATCTTCTTTACCTGCTCAACGGATCCGGCTGTGAGTTTATAAAAATATGTTCCGCTCGAAAGCCCTGATGCATTGAACATAACTGAATGCTCGCCTGCCGTCTTCATTTCATTCACAAGCACGGCAACTTCTTTTCCTGCCATGTCATAGATTTTCAAGGTCACATACCCATTCACGGCTACGCTGAATCTGATTTCAGTGGAAGGATTGAACGGATTAGGATAGTTGTCGTGCAATTCAAATGTTGATGAGGACCGCGAGGGCAAATCCCTGATATGAGAAATGCCGGGAGACATCCCCACAATAGGATTGCGAACAGCGACATAATTGCTAGCATTGTTTTCGGCAATCAATAAATCACTTCCGTCAACAATCAAATCACCATTAACGTCTGTTATAACATATCCTGTGCTTGTGACGGATGATGCATTTTCAATTTGCATCTGATCTGTACCGTCAATGGCGCCATCCTGATCACAATCACCACTGTAAATACAATATTTGGCGCCTTTCAAGGTCAAATTATTTCCGTAAGCCTGTGAGGCATCTGTGGTAAAATCAAAGCTTACAATTCCAGCAGAAATTAGGATTCCGTTATTGCTCCAAACCTCTATTGAGTTTCTATGTTTAACAGAAACAAAGCATGACATTCCCGGAGTTGTATTGTGGAATATAAAAACACCCCTTCCCAAAGAATCTAAAATTGATTTCACGGAATCAACTACAGCAAACGGTGAGACAGTATTTCTTAAATACACAACCACGGTATCCTGAACCATGTTACCTGAATTATTGTCATAAAACCCTTCCAATAATGCAGTTAATCTTAGTCCTGCTTGTGAATACATTACAGTTCCAATTTTGAGGCCACCGGTCATTGGTTCCGGACAAGACCCGGTTACGTAAACATTGCCGGAGCTATTGATTGCCATGTCATTCAATGTATATGTACCGGTGTCATGATTCCCGTATGTTTGTAACCACTTCTGATTGCCGTCCTTATCATATTTCATCGTTAAGTATTTCTGTCTGTTAACCTCAAAGCTCACTCCTGCCACATATACGTTTCCGTTTGCATCCAGCATTATTTCTTTTCCTAAATCAGAGCCTGTAAGTGATGCTCCGTTATGTTTCCTTACCCATTGTTCTTCACCAATTGAATTATATTTTATGGTTGTAACATCCTGATCTGTATCTGTGCAACCGACACTTCCGCCTGTTACAAATACATTTCCGGAACCGTCAATGGCAAGTGAATATGCGGCATCAGCTCTATTTCCTGAACAACCGCCATCATACATTTTTGTCCAGACAGTATCCCCTGTACTGTTGTATTTTATAGTTAGAAAGTTGTTTTGCGCATAACCGCACACATACGCATTTCCGTATGAATCTGCCTTAATGGTTTGTCCGTGCGCACCGGGATACTTATGCAACCATTGCAGATTTCCTGCAGGGTCGTATTTTATTGAAACTAAATCCGAGTGGCTTTTAACTGTTATGTATGCATTACCGGATCCATCAATATCCATACCGCCGAAAAAATCATTCTGATTTGTTGTGCCATTGTAAAACCTTGCCCACTGATGAACTCCACCTGCATCATATTTGATTATAAAATAATCATAATTATTCGAAGAATTAATTGAATGTCCGGCTGCAAAGACATTTCCGTATGAATCTGTCTTAACTTTCAGAACCCAGTCAGAATTTGAAGCCCTGTCATATCTTCTTACCCATAGAGAATCTCCGTTTGAATTATATTTTATAATTACTGCATCTGCGCTTGTCCCGTATCTACTTGTACTTGGACCTGTAACAAATACATTTCCTGAATTATCAACGGTAACATCAAAACCTCTGTCACTGGTATGATGATCGTACATTCTCGTCCATAAAGTATCCCCGCTACTGTTATGCTTTATCAGAATCATATCGCCGTTTGCACTTCCGAATGTATAAACGTTACCGACAATATCAACGGCTATGGCGTTTCCTGATGCAGTGGACCATCCGTACGGTAACAATTCTCTCACCCATTCCTCTGTAACCTGAGCCGCAGAATGACTGATGCTTAGCAAGCAAATTATGCTGAAGAGTACTAAGAATATTCTTCCTTTCATGATGTGTTTCCCTCCTACGAAAATATGCTTTCGTAAATTTTTGAGTTTTTGATTATGAAATTTATTATTTGAATCACTGTACCATTTCCGTTTGTGGCGAAATTCAGATTCCTCTATTTTCTTGTTGCGATTGCCCGACATTCCGGATTTGAAGTGGGCAAGGTCTTGAGCATGTACATCCTTATTTAAGCAGATATGCTTGTTAGAATGTTTACCCAAATTCAAAGTGCAGAAATGATCTGAAATGATTTTATTAGACTTCATAGCGGTATTCCCCTTCAAAGTTGTTTCAATAAATTGTTTGATAAAATTGCGTAAAGGAGTATGGAATTCTAACTTCTGTACAAGAGCTGACAAAAGACTCCATAATTCATACACACATAAAGCTATATATGTTTATTAGAAGCGTTAGATTTCTGAATATCAGCATTTCAACATTTGATGTACTTGCTGTTTCTTCCATTAGCAACCTGAATGAACTTTCTCTTGATGTGCTTTTATGAGGATTTCGAATAATTTATGCTGCCTGTGTCGCCGGATTAACTGATGCATTGTTCGACTGCATCGCTACTCTCCATCCGTCGCGCTCCGGCTTCATATCACCGGAGCGCTGGTATGGGTTTTCTAATTATTCAATCAGGATTTCTAATGATATCTAAAAGAACTAATAACTTTCTGATCAAGATCTGACCTTCTATAAAGATCTGAAACAGAACAATTCCGTCCGGATCATTTTACCAAAACCATTCTCTTTTCAGAAGTAAAGTTCTGACTGTTTCCGACCACGGAAATTCTGTACATGTAAACTCCGGTAGAAAGATTTGAAGCGTTGAAATCTGTTACATAATATCCCGCCGGTTTGAATTCATTAACAAGTTTTGCAACTTCCTTTCCGGTCATATCATAAACAATAAGACTTACGCTTGCATCATAAGGGAGATCATAGTTTATCTTTGTTGAAGGATTGAAAGGATTAGGATAATTCTGTGATAAGCTGAATTTCTCCGGTGATCCGACAATCACTTCGTTTGAGAGATTGAAGTATTCGAAGTTGCCGTTGAAGTCTGTCTGCTTTAATCTATAATTGTATTTTCCTTTGTTGAGTCCTCTGTCTGTGAAGCTGTAATTTGTCATTTCGTAGGTTGTGCCGTTTCCCGTAACATTGCCAACATTTTTCCACTCGCCTGATGTCTGCGAATTGATTTCAGATCTTTCTATGTCGAAACCTGCATTGTTGGTTTCAAGGGAAGTGCTCCAGTTTAGTGTTACATTGCTTCCGCTGACAGTGGAGACAAATGATGCAAGTTCAACAGGAAGCGGAACATCAGACAAATATCTTGAGATTCCTCCGTTGTCTCTTACCGCCCAGATGTATAACCCGCGCGGGGATAAATACATGTGAGTATATGTGCCGGTTGCTGAGTGATCACTTGCCCAGCTGCCGCCGTCATCTGTTGATTTATAAACGGATGAACCTCTTACATAGAACCATGTACTACCGGCTCCCGTGATGCCCAATATGTTTCCTGTTCCGATAGCGTTCACATCAGCCCAGCTGTTACCGCCGTCAACAGAAAAAAGCATTTTGTTGCTGCCGGTCATTAATCTGTCACTGGCATTTGCCCAGACTGACATTGAGTTTACAAGACCGGGAGTGGGATGTGTAAGAACAATTCCATTTGCAAACGGCTGATAGACCTTAGTATTGTTGGTTCCGTAATAAATAAAGTAGCTTACACCATTCGGTTGACAAGCTGAATTATTCCATCCAAACTCTCCGGGAGGAGCGGGATTGTATATTCCGGTGGAATCCCATGTGGAGCCAAAGTCAAAACTAATAAATTGTGACCATCTTCCGCCTATAGGATCACCATGCATACCACATACAGGAACTCCGTTGAATTTATTGATTGCATTTATAAATCCACCAGGTTGATTGAATGTCTGCGTCCATGTCAAGCCGCCGTCTATTGTTTTATATACAACACCGGCCGTTGAACTTGCGCCACCAACTAAAGCAATCATAGCATCAATACCGCGGATTGTATAAAGGCCAACAGAAGGATTTGGTGAGGTTGTAGAGGTCCAGTTAACACCGGAGTTTACGGTTTTTAAGACTACCCCGTTTTCACCGCATGCCCAGGCCACGTTATTGTCAACGGCTGAAACGGAATAAAGTGCGGTAGTGATGCCGGACGACTGCTCAGTCCACTGGGCAAAATTGTTGCTTGTAAAACAGAATACACAGATCAGAGAAAGGATAAATGCTTTCATTTTGTTCTTCCTTTTAAATTGATTAATAAATTTTTTATAATTGTCTCTCAGGATTTTTCACAGATCAGAACTGTACTTGACTTATCTGATTTGCGAACTGCTGTAACTGATTGACTTCACAAAATTATAGATAACAACCGGATAAGTGAATGAAGGGATATATATATTTTCTATAGGGGTTGACCCTTATGAGAATAACCACAAACTCTGATAGATAAAGCCGGCAATATTTCTTTCTTGCTGTCACTTTTCTGATTCTTGTACTCGTGGCTAACATTTGTTTGGGCCATGAATACACGAATGCCAAATCAGCAATTTAACTAAAAAGAAAATCCGATCGGAAAAGAATGAAGACAAATCCCCAGGCTCTCTATTTCTAATTGCTAATTGTTGAATTCCAATTGCTCCTATTCGTGCATTCGTGGCTAACATTTTTTGCCACTAATACACGTATGCCAAATCAGCAATTTAACTTAAGTGAAAATCCGATAGGAAAAGAATGAAGAT
>CALEVL010000046.1 GCA_937924675.1 uncultured Ignavibacteria bacterium
AAAAAAAATGCCCGCTTCATGAGAAACGGGCATTTCCTAAACCGTATGCTGAAAACTACTTTTGGATTACATGTATTTGTCTCTGTTGTCAACGATTTCAGCTTCTTCCTGCATTTTCTGAAGCCATTCAGACACAACTGCCTGACGCTTTGTCGAGAGCATTTCTTTCTTTATGTCTTCTGCCTTGCTAAGATAATCCTGCTCATTGAAAGGAGTGACAGAATTTACTTTAACAATATAGACGCCTTTCAAACCCTTTATAGGTTTAGATATCTCTCCGTCTTTCATACTGAATACAGCATTGGCAACCGCATAATCCTGACCGATCTTAGGATCGGGTCTGGAAACAGTGAAGCTGTCAATTGTTTCATAGGAATACTGAGGAGCAATTGTCTTAAGAGACATTATATCTCCGCCCTGAATCTTTCCTTCAAGATCTTTTGCAGTTCCCGTCAACACTGCAAATTTCTTTTCACTGATAACTTTAGGCTTTATCACACTGACTTTAATGGAATCAAAGTTCTGATATCCTTCAGGTTTCTTCTCTACAACCTGATAGATGTAAATATTTCCGCTACCCTTTACAGGCTCAGAGACTGAATTAACCTTGCTGCTGAAAAGGAAATTTGTAAGATTCATATTCTTCTTGGTCATCATCGGGATCTGTCCGGTCTTAGTTACTTCCTGCGGACCAACAGCCTGCAAATTCATTCTTTTTGCAAGTGAGTCAAAGTTCTCACCCTTTGTTGCCAGTTCATAAAATTCTTCTGCTTTTTTCTTTGTCAACTGTTTGCTTCTTGAACTTGGACCAACAATCTTTGTCAGCTGAGCAACCTTGAATTCTTTGCTTTCTCTTCCGGTAACTTTGATTACGTGATATCCATATTTTGTTTTGACCGGTCCTACGATATCTCCGACGTTAGCTCCGAATGTTGCATTCTCAAATTCAGTAACCATTGCACCTTTCATGAACCATCCGAGATCTCCTCTGTTTTGCTTTGCTGTCGGATCGTTGGAGAATTCGAAAGCGAGGTCATTGATGCTCTCACCATTCTTCACTCTATCATACAATCCCATGGCCTTAGCTTTTGCTCCTGCAGAATCTTCATTGTCGATATTGATTAGTATGTGCGAGGCATTGACATAAGGATCTTCCGTCTGCTTTATATCAAGAACTTTGAGAACCTGATACCCGTCATCACCGATGAGGACATCTGAAATATCACCGGGCTTTGCTTTGAAGAGAAACTTAGAAACTACCGGTTCGAAGTTATTAGCTTTCTGGAAATCCGGATTCCATGCAACGCTCGAATTTTCAAGCATCATTTTTATCAGAGAAGAATCTTCAACTGTTGCAGCTAGCATATCCTTCTTAAATCTTTCCATCTGCTTCATGAGGATTGTTGAATCTTCAGCAGAAGGCAGATCGAGAAACTGAACATACTTCAGTTTGACTGCTTCTTCCTGTTTGAATTCATCCTTATGCTTATCGTAATAACTTTTAAGTTCGCTGTCATTCACAGCAAATTGTGAGGAATCTGTAACCGTGTTCAGATCAAGCAAAGCGTATGAAATGTTTGCTCTCATATTCTCATCTTTATACTTTTCCAAAACGTCTGCCTCAGAAACAACAACGCCCTGAGAAAGGACTGCCTGAAGTTTTTCGGAAAGAAGAGTTTCTCTCAGATAATTTTCAACCTGTGACCAGAACTGAGTGGCTTCCTTTGTTTTCATCCCAAGTGCCTGCTGATAAAAAGCTATATTGAACACACCGGTTGAATCCATGAAATTTCTTTTGATAGGATCGGGCAGAGTCTCGGGGCGGTTATTAACCCAATCGAGCACTTCATTATCCGATACAGTGATTCCGTATTTTTCGATCGCCTGTTTTGAAATTGCCTGGCTTACAAGACTATTCCATACCTGCTCACGAATACTTGCTATAGTATTTTCATCAACATCCTTGCCTGACTGCTCCCGCATTTGTTCGACCTGCTGCTGAACAATTCTTTCATATTCCTGATATGTAATCTCCTGGTCATTGATCTTTGCAAATGCTTCATTCTCATTTCCCATACCCATATAGTTCATACCCCATTCAAAAACGATCGTGGCAAGAAATGCGATGATCAATATTATAATGATCAACGGCATCTTGTCTCTCATCTTATTCATTATTCCGGTATTGTGGTGCTGTTCCTGCTTAGTCTTTGACATTTGTTAAAGCTGCTCCTTAAATGATGTGAATTTTTACTTTTTGTGAACGGTCAAACTAAATCATTTGACCTCGAAAATCAATGAAATTAGTTTTTTGAAGCTAATCCTTATTTGCCTGCATTCTACAGTATTGATTTATCATTTCAACAATTCCTGCACAAAGGAATACGGATTTTCGTCCTTTTGCATCATGCTTTCGAGTTTACTGCTGAGCAGATCCTTCTTACCGGAGTCCCAGAAATTTACTTTGAGCTTGTTGATCACCAGGTCCATGACTTTCTTCTCAAGATGAGCCATTCTTCTTTTCTTCAGATAGCCTGTCTCGATAAGATGGGAACAATGCTTATCAATCTCTTCCAGCAAGATTTCAGTGCCTTCATTGCGGCTCCCAACTGTCTTCAGAACATTTATCACCCATCCGTCTTCTGTAGCCGGTTTAAGATGAATGATGTTTTTCAGTGTTGCGGCAACTGCGTCTGCTCCTTCCCTCTCTGATTTATTGAGTACAAAAATATCAGCTATCTCCATGAGTCCTGCTTTCATCGCCTGAACTGCATCTCCGGATTCCGGTACCAGCACAACAATTACTGTATCGGCTGTCTGTGCTACATCAAGTTCGGATTGACCAACGCCCACTGTTTCAATAATTACAAAATCCATTCCTGAAGCATCAAGTATATCGCACGCCTCTACAACATTCTTACATAAACCGCCAAGACTTCCTCTCGTAGCCATTGATCTTATGAATACATTTTCCAGAAGTCCGGAATCCTGCATTCTAATCCTGTCGCCAAGCAATGCTCCGCCGGTAAAAGGGCTTGTGGGATCAACTGCAATTATCCCGACTTTCTTCCCGCGGGAAGTCATCAACTTTATGAGATTATTTGTCAGAGTTGATTTCCCTGCACCGGGCGGGCCGGTAATGCCGATCCTGTGTGCTTTTCCCGTGTGTTTATAAAGTTGTTTGAGAAGTTCTTCACTGTCTGAAGTTTCATTCTCAATCCTGGTTAGCGTTCTTGCAACAGATCTCTTATCTGCTTTCAGCACGCCTTCAATTAGTGATTCAATATCTTTCACAGTTTATCCTCTTCATTTTTGCCGTGTGAATTACTTATTGCCTTTTGCCAATTCCAGGATGTGAGCATCATATCAGAAAGATCTCTTTCTGCTTTCCAGCCAAGGACATTATTTGCCTTTGATGTGTCAGAATATATACTGACTACATCACCATCTCTTCTCGGACCGATCTTATAATTCAGTTTAACTCCCGTAACTTTTTCAAATGCATTGATTACTTCCATTACAGAATTTCCTTTTCCTGTTCCAAGATTGAATACTTCTGCATCTGAAGCAGTATTGTCTGACAACAATCTCTCAAGTGCAACAACGTGTGCTTTTGCAAGATCAACAACATGTATGTAATCCCTTATATTTGTTCCGTCGGGAGTATCGTAATCATTTCCGTTTACAGTAAGTATTTCTCTCTGACCGATTGCGGTTTGTGTAATGTACGGGACAAGATTGTTGGGAACACCGATAGGAAGCTCACCGATTAGCGATGAATCATGTGCGCCGGTAGGATTGAAGTATCTTAGTATTACAGACTTCATTTTACCCGATACCGCAATATCAAAAAGCATTTGTTCACCAACCTGTTTGGTAAAGCCATAAGGTGATTCCGCTTTTTTGATGGGAAAGTTTTCATCAACAGGAAGTTTATCTGCCTCGCCGTAAACTGTGCAAGAAGAAGAATAAACAAGTTTGCTGATATTATTATCGGTCATTGACTTCAGCAGAGTTGTCATACCGCAAATATTATTGTCATAGTAAAGCAATGGATCTTTGACAGATTCGCCTACTGCTTTAAATGCCGCAAAATGAATCACTGAATCAATGTCTGCGTGTTTTGCAATGAGAACATCGAGTGCCGGCTTGTCTCGAAGATCGACCTTGAAGAAAACAGGCTTCTTGCCTGTGATATCTTCAATTCTGTCGATAACAAATCTGTCTGAGTTTGAGAGATTGTCAACTATGACAACTTCATATCCGGCATTTATAAGCTCTACCGCGGTATGCGAACCGATATAACCTGTACCGCCTGTTACAAGGATTTTTTTCATATAGATCTTGCCTCTTCCGTAAGTTGTTTTCCAATGTCTCTTCTGTAATTAATTCCCTTATAACTAATTTCCGCAGCTGCACTATATGCTGTGTTGAGTGCATTCTCTAATGATGCATCAGAGAGTCCTACAACCGAGAGTACTCTGCCACCGGCTGTAAAAAGCTTTCCTTCTCTTTGCATTGTTCCTGAATGAAATACAATTGAATTCTTGTCCGGAAGCTCTTTCATGTCAATCTCAAATCCTGTTTGAAATTTATCCGGATAACCTCCGGATGCAAGCACTATGCAGCAGGAATACAGAGCATTAGTTTCAAGCTTGTAGTTTTTCATATTGCCGTTAGCAGAAGCAAACAGCAATTCAAGAAAATCTGATGAGATGAGCGGCAACACGGATTGAGTCTCAGGATCTCCGAATCGGCAATTGAATTCAATCACATAGGGTTCATCATTACAGATCATTAATCCGCAGTAAAGGCATCCCGCAAATTTTCTGTCTTCACTTTTAATTGCATCCAAAGCAGGAACAACAATCTTATCAATTATCTTTGTGCGCAAATCATCATGCATAAATTTATGCACCGGAGATACAGCACCCATACCGCCTGTGTTCTTACCCGTTTCATTCTCGCCGATCTTCTTATGGTCGCGTGAAAACGGAAGCAGGACAAAATCATCACCGTCAGTGATGCAAAACACAGAAACCTCTTCGCCTGAAAGAAACTCTTCTATTACAAAATTCTGCGAGGCATCTCCGAAAGTATCTTCTGCGCACATCAAATCAAGAGCATCAAAAGCCTCAGCATTTGTGTTTACAATGATCACACCTTTCCCTGCTGCAAGACCGTCAGCTTTGAATACAAGAGGAAGAGATGATTCGGCAATAAATTCTGTTGCTTTGTCTTTTTCATCTCTTGAGAAAGATTTGAAAGAAGCAGTAGGAATATTGAATTTCTTCATCAACTCTTTCGCAAAGAGTTTACTTGATTCAATTTCAGCTGCAGAAGCAGGAGGTCCGAAGATCTTTAATCCCGAAGCATTGAACTTATCAACAATGCCCATTGCAAGCGGGATTTCAGGACCAACAACCGTAAGATCAATTTTCTCACTTAGAGCAAAAGATAGAAGTCCGGGAATATTGTCTGACTTGATGTCAATGCATTCTGCATACCGAGCAATTCCGGGATTTCCCGGAGCGCAATAGAGTTTTGAACCGGTTGACTTGAATGATTCCGAGTTTGAGATCTTCCATGCGAGTGCATTCTCCCTACCGCCGCTTCCAACAAGAAGGATCTTCATTGCATTAAAATAGAATGATTATTCAATATCAACGAGCAGGTTCAGTTCTTTGGCGAGGTCGTATGTAAGCTCTTTGCGGTCGTATTGCCGGATCATTTCTTCATTTGCTTTAGGAAGCCTCTCTGCTTTATATAGCATGTAGTATTTATGAAAAGTGTCCATAAGTTCCTCGGGATCCTCTTCCGTAAATGTAACTGCTTCATATCGCTCGAGCATTTTCTTAGTGACACCTTCAGGAACACTTGCTATGATATTCTTTCTGCTTCCGATGTATTCACCAATTTTGCCGGGCATTGCGGCATCGTCATTCTCGCCGCGGCTTATCATCAAGAAAAGAACATCTGAGGCAAGAAGATATTTAACGCATTGAAGATGATCAACATAGCCAGCAACATTGACGCCGTCTTCAATTCCCAGGCTCTTAACAAGTGCCATGAAATCTTTTGACACTACTCCCAGGAAACAAAACTCCACTTCCCTCTTCAGTTCAGGAAATTTTATGAAGAATTTGCTGATCCCGTCAAGATAGAACTTAGGATTCCTGGTGTAAAAGCTTCCTGCATAGGTGATTCTCATTTTCGGCTTCGGAGGAAGTCCGCTTACCAACGCTTTGGTAAAGTCCTCGCTGTCATATCCGTGAGGAATAATCTTCACTTCGTTATAATCAATATTCTGGTAACGGGAAATTATGAGTTCTTTGACTCGCCTGTTAGTGGTAATGATCTTGTTGGCATCTTTGAGCACGCCTTTTTCCAAACGCATATTAGACATCTTATGAAACGGTGTCGGATAATAATTCAAGGCCGGGCTATCAACCCATGCATCACGGTAATCTATGACAAGCGGAATCTTATATTTTTTCTTTATCTCCTGTCCCACAAGAAAATCCGTATAAGGTGGAGCAGTTGCAAATACAATATTAAACCCGCCATGCTTCTCCCAAATCTCATCGGCCTTTTTAAGAGCTTTCTTTTTCCAGAATTTCTTATTGTCGGGAATAAGTACAAGCTGCGCTCCGCGGCTAAGGATTCTTCTCATTCTCTCATTCGGGACTGCGGTTACAATTTTGGAAGCGTCAGTAATTTCCTCACCTGTTCTTTCAATCTTTATTCCGCAATCATTGGCTTCGTTGAGCAAAGACATATCAACAGCATAATACTTCTTAGGACTGTCTGTTAGCACAACAGGTTCCCATCCATACTCGCGGAGGTACTTTGCAAACTTGAGAGTTCTCTGCACTCCTCCCATGCCCATAGGAGGAAAGTAATAAGAAATTATGAGGACCTTATTCAAATAATGTCAAATAGATTTATATACAATTTTCAGAAAAGCAGAAATCACAAAACGATCAGCTCTTTAGGTGATTTGTTCAATATCTCGCAACCTTCTTTTGTAACTATCACATCATCTTCGATCCTGACTCCTCCGAGTCCTTCTACATAGATTCCCGGTTCGATCGTTATGATATTATTCTCTTCCAGAACATAATCAGATCTCTCATTGAGAGCGGGTTTTTCGTGTATGTCGTATCCGAGTCCGTGACCCAGTCCGTGCCCGAAATTATTCCCGTAGCCTTTCTCAGCAATAAAACCGCGTGCAACTGCGTCAACTGCTCTTGCAGGCATACCTGCTTTTACACTTTCAATTGCCCTCCTTTGAGCTTCTCTGACTATCTCATAGATATTAAGGCATTCATCAGGAACTTTGCCTATGGCAATGGTTCTTGTCATGTCAGATTTCATTCCCGAGTATGTGCATCCGAAATCGAGTTTAACCAATTCACCTTCCCTGATGGTTCTGTCAGTCGGACGCGCATGCGGAAAAGCGCTGCGCTCTCCTGATGCGACTATGGCATCGAACGAATCACCGTCTGCACCAAACATCTTGTGGAAAAAAGAGATGTGGGCTGAAACCTGCTTTTCGGTCATTCCCGGTTTTATGACATTGAGTATTTCCAGAAAGACCTTATCTGTAATCTCGACTGCTTGCCTGGTAAGCTCAATCTCAGAATCACTTTTTCTTACAGTGATGCTCTCTACGGTATTTTCCATTGGCACAAATGCAGTTTCAGGATAATCCCTGATCAAAGCGTTTGCCTCTGCAAAAGTGACATAATCTGCTTCGAATCCAATTGACTGTATACCGTTTTGCGGGATTAGATCCTTAAGAAAATTGAGAGAGTTCTGGACAAAGATTATAATCTCAAAATCTTTGTAAACTTCGGTTGCAGATTGTGTCTTATATCTGAAATCAGAGATGAAGAAATTCCTGTCCTTTGTAACGAGCAATGTACCGGCAGACCCTGAAAAGCCGCTGAGATATCTGACGTTTGGCAGCTTCCTGACCAGGAAGGCATCTATTCCTTTGCTGTCAAATTTGGAGCGGAGTTCATCTATGCGTGTCATTGTATTGTAATGTATTCTTGTAGTCATGAAAATTACCTAAAATGAGAAGTAGATTCAATCCAAGATTGAGCAGATGATGTGTGATCATTCTCACATCTGTCCAAAACGTTTTACTTGGAAAACAGTTTGCTCGAACCATTTACATAGAATAAAATCATTTCCGCTTTCTTTTGAACCCCCGATAGAATCATTCGGGGGCAGGCTAAGAAAGCTTGGCAAAGAAACCCTTCGACAGCCCTTCGACCGGCTCAGGGCTTTGGCTCAGGGCGGCGAGTCGCCCGCCCGCCTGCGTAAAGTGTTGTATTGCAGTATTCTTCGGGCAGGTTTACCCGGCAAGGACGGGCCCGCCTGCGTAAAGTGT
>CALEVL010000047.1 GCA_937924675.1 uncultured Ignavibacteria bacterium
TCGTGGGCGATAATAATGAGCACAACACACTCAGCCCACGATTTCAATCGTGGGCTATGAGTATATAACAACTTACGGATGAACGGTACTTACAAACTTCGTCGCATTATTGTCAGCTACCGCATAATCTGTAGCATCAACAAAGTCATCTCCGGTAAGGTCTGTGTTCACATATCCCGAGGCAAAATAATTAGCATCATTGTCAATCGCACTGAGATCCGAGGCATCCACAGTTCCATCCTGATTTACATCACCCGAAAAGAATCCATATCTGTTTGGAGAGTTATCTACTTTCACCTGATTGTATCCCCATGCACTTGAAGGACTCAATGTGAAGTTAAAAAATACGGAGTCGTAATTATTGAAGGTCACAAATGGATCTGAGTTTGTCCATGTCTGAACGCTGTTCCTGTGACGAATGTCGATGTAGCAGCTGCCGGGCTTAACTCTTGTAAAGTTGAAAGAACAATTGAAGTCAGTTGGATTGAGCACTCCCTTTGCCGTATCATAAGCAGTGTAAGGAGCAGCCGGGGAGTGCAAGATCGCAGTCAGAGTATCTTCTCTTCTCATCTGATCTGTATTCGGATCATAGAATCCCTCAAGGACAAGCTTCGATTGGAATAATTTTATTCCTTCCTGATTGCAGTACACATTAGATGGAGTTGTTTCGGATAAAGCCCCTGCATATGCGGCTGCAGCAAAGTTACCGCTCAATTCAGTAATAGTCGCGCAAACAGGTGTTGTCTTGGAGAAACATCCCGTACTGTTTATCTTTTTCTTGGAAACAATCTCAACTAATCCTAATCTGCCTCTTGAAATGTTCAAAGAATCTCCGTCACTTGTCAACCAAATTGTTGTGAAGGGCTCACTTCCGGATGGCGAGGATGAACAGTAAACGAAAGATGTATTGTTTCCGCTGTATGAGCCGTGTTCATATTCTCCGTTCCAGTTTGCACCAGCATTTGCTGAGTACATTAAAAATGCTTTGCCATTTTTTGTAAACGTCATCATCATTGAATCCACAGGAGTGTTCTGCTTTATTGTAATGCAGGGATTCCTGTAATTGTTTGTGCCTCCGCTGGTTGGAAAGTAAGTGAAGAAAGAAGAAGAAGGCAAGAACGGTATGGATATTACTCTGACAAGTGAATTGGTTGTGTCGAATCTCCTTTCTACAGCTATGTAGATAGAATCAGTTGGTCCCTCTTTGAAATCAATACTTGGACAGAAGTCATTGTAATTGGTTTGAATAGCAGCGTTTGTCCATGTTGAGCCCCAATCATTTGTCCTGAAATATCTCATACTCACTTTGCTCTGGAGATTATTCGTAGATTCCATAAACACTACTCCGAAATAAGTTGCATTCTGATAGAACGCACCGTCACTCACAGCACACAGATTGCTGAATTCATTTCCCGCTGACGGGTAAGCTAAAATTCCGCTGTATTGTGCAGAGCCGTTTGCTCTGCATGAAAAATAATGGATGCTTGCATTATCCATGAATTGCGATGAACTCAGATTGTAAAACACTACAAGCCTTGTTGAATCTCTGTAACTGTTATTTCTTGATTCAACAAGAAGTGAGATGTTTCCGATATATGATGAAAGATAATTAATGCCGTAAACATACGACCATGACAATCCCCTGTTTGTGGACTTGTAAGTTACTATTCCGGAGGTAAACCCGGATTGCTGTCTTATTGCAGCAAGGTAAAGATTTCCGTCCTCGCCAATTTTCATATCTATGTTCTTATAGTATCCTTCATGAGATTTCAGATTTCCCTGATGAACAATTGAATTAACTTTAGCCCAGTCAGATTCTGTTTCCATTTCTCCTCTGTTTGAAGGAACAAAGTCCGTGCCCTCCGGCATTGTAACCGATTTTGATCTGTCCGGCATAAGCTTGTCCATTTCTGCTTTGATTTTATTTGCTTCCAATAAATTGCCGGCTTCCATTGTTTGCTTGTGTCTTTGTTCAAGTGCGGACAGTTGCTCAGGAAAACTCTCAGAATATGAACTAACTCCTGTCTCTCTCTCAGAAGGCAGATTAGGACTTGTTTGAGCCGAACCGCCTTGACCTGTAACTGATATTCCAAATATTAAGAGCATTAGGATTCTTCTTGCTTTCATTTTCAATTTTAGTGTTTTGATTAGATTAATAGAATTTTCTAACAAAACTATTAGGGTTACTTTTGTCAAACAATAAAATTTTTCCTTAAAAATTGACAAGGAATATATCTATTCAATACCAAATCCTGTATTTTATCAAAAATATTGCACTTAAATAACACCTGTTTTTGACAAGGAATTGGCGAATGATTTTAAAAATAATCCCCTGATAAGAATCCTGAAGACTCTCTCTAAAGAAGAGTGGCAGGAATTTGAGAAGTTTGTTGCTTCGCCTTATCACAACAATGGACGGAATTTTCTCAGACTCGTTAAGATCCTCAAGAAATTTCATCCCGGATTTGATTCTCCAAAACTAACGAAAGGCTATATACACAGCGAGCTCTTCAATAGCGGCGAATATAAAGAAAACGTGCTAAACAGTTCGTTGTCAAGATTAGGCACAATAGCAGATGATTATTTGCTTTATGCCACGTTTAGGAAGAACGATTATCGTCTCATCGAATCCCTCAGACTGAAAGCATTCTCCGAACGTGGTTTGGAAACAAATGCGATCAAGCATATTAGCAATACAGTTGACTTACTCGGAGAAAGCAAGTTGAATGATGACTATTTTCATGCACTGAAAATGTTTAAGAAAGAAGAATCTATGTTCAATCACGGCAGCAACCAAAGGAGCAAACTTTACAAGCCGCTCTCTGAAAGTATCCGGTGTGTAGTTTACAGTTTCATTGTTGAAGTTCTTTCGCTTGATTCCACGGTATTGGTTCAGAAAAATTTCTGGCATGAGGATTACCATAAAAGCTATACTAAGAAACTAATAAATCATATTGACTTCAGCGGACTCATGGATTTGATCCGGTTAAACGATACGAAGGCTTTCCCTCTTCTGAATATTCTTCATCTGATGAACAGATCCATTTGTAATCTTGATAATGATGAATATTACTTTGATGTTAAAAAACATGCCTATGAAATTTTAGATGAGCTGGACATTGAGTTCCGAAAGGGAGTATTCGGATTTCTGTCATTAATCTGTACCATGAAGATCGTGGCTGGCAAAAAGGATTTTGCATCCGAGGGATTTGAAATAAGAAAGAAAGTAATGGAAGAAAATCTCTATCCGGTAACATCTTCCAACTACATGAGAACTAGCGAGTTCCGCTCAACACTGCTTGAAGCTGTCAATATTGGTGAGATCAAATGGGCGGAGAAGTTTGCCGAGAAGTTTGTTGAGAAAATTCAACCGGATATCAGAGAAGAATTTGTCCACTACAGTAAAGCGATAATTGCATATGAAAAAAAGGAATACTCACTTGCAATAGATCATGCCGTTAGAGTAAACATTAATCAGATAATGTTTAAACTCGACATGAAGAATTTCGTAGCTAAAACATATTTCGAAACTAAGTCTTTCGAACCTCTAATCTCACATCTTAGCTCTTATTATCAGCTTGTCAAGAACTCAAATTCAAAAAATAATGATCTGCTAAACCGGCATCTAAATCTCATAAAACATCTGCGGAAATTAGTGAACCTGGTCTCTTCGAACAAAATCAGTGATGAACTTGATCTCCTGAAAATTAAGATCGAGAAAGACAATGTAACGGCAAAGGGCTGGCTACTGGAAAAGATCGATGAACTTTCGGGAAAAGCTTAACTCTCAATTTTCAACTCTCAATTCCCGATCTACATCATCTCCGCAAGCACAACAACAGTAATTATTATAATCCCCGCAACATCTACCCAGAAACCTGCCTTCATCATGTCTTTTGCATTCAGCATGCGACTGCTGAACACAATTGTATTTGGCGCAGTGGCAACCGGCAGCATGAATCCAAGCGAAGCCGCAAGCGTTGCAGGTATCATCAGCACAAGTGGGTTGATCCCCATTTCTTTCTGAAGCGATATGAGTATCGGAAGCATAAGCTGTATGCAGGCAACATTTGATGCAAACTCACTGATAACAGTCACAAGCACACACATTAGAAGTATGAAAAGCATCAGGTTGATCTTTGAAGCAAATCCGAGATTCGAGGCAAGCCATGTACTCAATCCAGAAACTTCCATACCTTTTGCGAGAGCAAAACCGCCTCCAAAAAGAAGTATAATGTCGAATGGAAGTTTTGAAATATCCTTCCATACGAGCAACGATTCACCCTTGTTCTGCTTCGAAGGTATGAAGAAAAGAATAGTCGCCATGGCAATTGCTACTACGCCGTCGCTTATGTATTCCGGACTGCCGAACAGACTGCTCCAACCGCTTATCTTCATTCCGCCAATTTCAACATTTGCCCTGGTGAACCATAGGACGGCAGTGATTACAAATAATATTGCAACAATTTTTTCCTCGTAACTGATATTGCCAAGTTCTTTGTAACTGTCTCTGAAAAATGATTTACCAAGTCCAAGCGATCTGTTCTTCTTTAGAAATAGAAACTTTAAGAGAAGAAAAGTGATCAGGAGCAATGCTAATGCGATCGGCAATGCTTTAACAAACCAGCTTAGAAAATTCATATCGGCATTCTGCGGAAACTGCTCTGTATATGACCTGTAGAAGATCATATTTGTGGGTGTGCCCACAAGCGTTGCCATACCACCGATGCTGGCGGAGTAAGCAAGTCCAAGAAGAAGTGCTACCGATATTCCATGAGTGTGGCTGTCTGCAGAAGCGTTGTTTTCTATTTTCAGTATGATCGCCATCACGCTGGCAAAGAGCATCATAACCGTAGCAGTATTGGAAATCCACATCGATATCAGAAAGGTAGTGATCATCACTCCAAGCAGAATGTTTGATGGCTTGCTTCCGACACCCATCAGGATCTTCAGAGCAATTCTCTCATGAAGCATCCATTTCTCTATGGCATATGCCAATATAAATCCGCCGATGAAAAGGAAAATTATCGGATCCATATACTGAGATGATGTGATCTTAGAATCGAGTATTCCCAACAGTGGAAACAGTACTACCGGCATCAGTGCTGTGATTGCCATTGGGACAGCTTCAGTCAGCCACCACGCAGCCATCAGCACAGCAACACCCGCCATCTTTGCAGCGGTTGCACCTGCGGATGAATAGTAGTTAAGGAATATGAATACAACAACCCCGAGCAGAGGTCCCGCTATGATCTTAGTGAATGCCTTCATTTGTTAGCGGCAAATGTGGGGAGAAATAAAAGGAGTTTAAAGTTAAAAGCGGCAGCGATACTGTCCCCTTCAGCACATCTGTCCAAAACGTTTAGGTGTTTCGAAAATTCATTCGAAATCAAGCTGGAAAGTTAGAAAAAATTCGGTTCGGAA
>CALEVL010000048.1 GCA_937924675.1 uncultured Ignavibacteria bacterium
AAAAGTGTTGAAGTTCAGTATTCTTCGGGCAGGCTTACGCCAAAGCTCACAATTTCTTAACGGCATTAGGATGAGGCGGGTTGTTCTTACGACAATCGCAGAAGCGTTCACTATTGAACGGTTTTTGGCAATTATTTCGTCACTTTGAAAATGCTTTGACAGTAGTGGACTTCGTCATGCTTTTGAAAGTACCTAAGGATCAACAACACACAATCTTCATTATGCAAGTTCATCGTTAAAAAATCTTTCACAAGCATAACTTACAGCACCTGCCAATGCAGGGTTATTATGAGTTACCACATAGACAGGACATTTCGAAACATAATCTCTCAATCTTCCTTTACCAAGAAAAGCTTCTCTAAATATTCTTCCTTCAAAGAGTTTCACATTCTTCTTTGGAATTCCTCCCGCTAGATAAATACCGCCCGAAGAATTTGTTGTAAGCGCGACATTGCCCGCATGAGCTCCAAGCACCGAAAGGAAGATTTCCATCGCCTTAATACAATTCTCTGAAGTTTCATTAACTGCAGCTTCTGAGATGACTTTGGCTTTATCTTCATTGCGGAATCTCGCTTCGATATCCTCATCTGCTTTCATGATATTGTCAGTCACCAGAAAATCATAAATGTTACAGATACCCGGCCCGGAAAGAATTCTTTCGTAACTCACATGATCAAAAATATTTACAAGATATTTCAGCAAACTGATCTGCATTTCATTCTGTGGAGCAAAGTCTGCATGTCCGCCTTCAGTAGGCACAACTGTCCAATTCCCACCATGATCAAAAAGCAGTGCCTGTCCCAAACCCGTACCCGGTGCAATGACTGCCTTATTCTTCGTACCGTTGGACTCATCACCGCTGTGAATGCAAACAAGATCAATGTCAGTCATATACGGAATTGAATGAGCTAAGATCTCCAGATCATTTGCAAGAATGCAATTATTTATTCCGGTTTGACGAATGAGATTCTTCTCTTTTACATGCCACGGAATATTGGTTGTTACCGATTCACCTTTCTCAACCGGTCCCGGAACGCCAACACAACATGCATCAGGTTTTGCAGATTCTGAATTCAGGAAATCAAGCAGAATGTTTTCGAGTGAATTGAAATCCCGGCTTGAATATATTGAATTAGCTTTGCTTGTGATCTTCCCATCACTGAGCTCAAAAAGTTCAAGCTCTGTCTTGGTTGCACCTGCATCACCGGCAAGAATTAGTTTGCTCTCAGACATCAGCTTTGAATGGAGATTTTTTTCGCAGCCTCATTGTCAAGAAACCATGTTAACTTTCCATGAGCCGGCTTTACAAGTTTCACCGGAAGCAATACGTTGTCTCCATTTGCGTTGAAGACATCCGAAATAATTTGTGCCTTCTTGCTTCCTGTTGCTATTATGGAAATGTTAGACGCATTATTTATGAGTCTGCCCGTCAGTGTTATTCGTGTTTGAGAGTTGTTCGGATTCACGGAAACAGCTGTCAGCATTTCAGTATCGAAGAGATATTCCTGCCCGGGAAATATTGACGCTGTATGCCCGTCTTCTCCAACCCCAAGCATGATCAGATCAAAGCAAGGCAGATTGCGAGATACCCGGATGTTTGCTTCGATCAGTTGTGAATATCTGATTGCTTCTTCATGGGGATCATCTTCACCTCTGATCCTGAAAATATTTTGCGGCGGGATTCCTGTTCTATCTATGAGCAGTTCTTTGGCTCTGCCGTAATTGCTTTGCGGATCATCGGGAGGTACGCATCTTTCGTCAGTCCAAAACAATATAATTTTCGACCAGTCAATTGCATTCTCATATTCAGAAACAAGTTTGTTGAATATCATATCGGGTGTGCTTCCGCCTGAGAGAGCAACTGAAGCAAATCCGATTCTGCTGATCACGTCTTCTGTAATCTGTGCAAGATATTCACAGTAAATTGCAGAAAGTTCGTTGTCAGTTTCTGCCACAACAATTGAATCATGTTTCATTTTGAGAAAGCCCGGTTTTCTTTTAGCTCCTGAACACTGATTGGTTTATCAGTGCAGAATTCTTCCATAAGAATCTTGAAATCATTTCTATCGTAAACAGAGTTTTCTGATTTCTCAAAAGTAATAACTGAATCCGAAACTGTTGAATCAGCATTTAATGTTGAGTAAGCATCTTTAACAAATGATGTTGGTTGAACAGATAAGATGAATAACGACAGCAGAAATATTAAAGAGAGTATTTTCAATTTTCAATTTATGAGATAGCGGAAATTGTTGTTACAGCTTGCAGAAATTTCCATCATCTGAAATGTTCCTGCAAGGATATCTCCATTTGAAATCTTTACCGGTGATTATGTCATCTGAGCAATCAGGACCCCAGGTGCCTGCCGGATAACCATGCAGAGGAAATGAAAGATCGGATTTCCATACGTCGAGAATTGTCTGTATAAATTCCCAGCTTGCAATAACCTGATCATTTCTGATGAACAGTGTTGAATCACCAAGCATACAGTCAAGAAGAAGTTTTTCATAAGCAGTGGGAAGATCAACATCGCCGAGGTCAGAGTAATGAAAGTCCATATTCACATTCTTAACCTTAAGCAAGGTTCCCGGCACTTTCATTGCAAACTTTATAAGGATTCCTTCATCAGGTTGAATCCTTATCACAAGCTGATTATATGATTCAGCCATGTCTTCTTTATTCTTGAACAGATGATACGGAGTTGCCCTGAAGTGAATTACAATTTCCGTAACCTTTGTAGGCAATCGCTTACCTGTTCTGATATAAAAAGGAACTCCGCCCCAGCGCCAGTTATCAATGTATGTTTTCAGTGCGACAAAAGTTTCTGTACGCGAATCAATCGGAACCCCTTCTTCTTCCCTGTATCCTTCAACAATTTCTCCTTTGATCATGGATGTTGTGTATTGACCTCTGATGACCATCTTCTCTACTTCAGATACTTCATAAGGTCGCAATGATTGAATGACTTTCAACGACTCATCTCGAATTGATTTCGCATCAAACACTGCAGGTGGTTCCATTGCAATGTATCCAAGAAGCTGAAGAAGATGATTCTGAACCATGTCTTTCAGGGAGCCGGTTGAATCAAAATATCCTGACCTTTCTTCAATGCCAATACTTTCCGCTGATGTAATTTCGACATGATCTATATAGTTTCTGTTCCAAAGAGGCTCAAAGATACCGTTCGCGAATCTTGTTACTAAAATGTTCTGAACCGTCTCTTTACCAAGATAGTGATCAATTCTGTATACCTGTTCTTCACGGAAATATTTTCGTGTGAGGTTATTTAGATTCTTTGCGGATTCAAGATCATGCCCGAAGGGCTTCTCAAGTATGATGCGTGTCCATGAGTCTTCAGATTGATTTTTATTCAGTCTGCTTTTACCAAGTTGTTCAACAATACTGCTTATCGCTTCTGGCGGAACGGACATATAGAGAAGCCGATTGCCACCAATGTTTTTTTCTTTGTTTAAATCATCCACCATGTTCTTAAGCTTCTGATATGAATCTTCAGAATCATATTGACCCGGCAAGTAGAATAAGTTACCGAGAAACTTACTCACGCTTTCATCATTGACACAATCAGGATCGCAATAAGTTCTGATAGACTCGCTCATAGATTCGCGGAAGTATTTATCATCCCACTCTTTTCTTGAAAAACCGATCACGGAAAAATTTTCCGGTACCATGTTTCTGCTGTATAGTTCAAACAGAGATGGTATCAGCATCCGCTTTGTGAGATCCCCACTTGCTCCGAATATCACCATGATACAAGGATCC
>CALEVL010000049.1 GCA_937924675.1 uncultured Ignavibacteria bacterium
CACAAACAAACTTGAATCCTCCGAAAAGAATATTGCCGGTAAGGATAGATATACTAATGATGATCCTTGCGACGATTATGGGAATTGTATTACTTAGCACTGAGGTAAGAGCTCAGGGTGCAGAAAACCTCTTCTATTATGCGTTCAATGAAAAGATTTTTATCACCGAACTACAGGACAAAGCCATAGTTAGATTCAAGCAAGATACAGATTCGTCAATGGTTGTAAGCTCTGTCAGATCGTATATTCAAAGTCCGGTTGCATTCGCAGTAGAGAGAATTGACAATAAGTCGTATTTCATTAAATCTGCAAACATAGATCTTTTTGTTAATACTCTAAAACTTCGTGCTGAAGTTCAATCAATAAATCCGGTATTGGAGACCATTTCGGAACCAATTGAATTGGGTATAACCGATGAATTTGTTGTCGGCTTTTTACCCGAAGCCTCGGCTGACGCTATTGAAAAAATTAACAGGACATACGGAGTAACAATAAAGAGGACAGAACTTACACATGCTCTGTTAATCGTTCCTGAAAAAGCGGATGTGTTGTCTATTGCAAATGCATATCAGGAAAGCGGACTTGTGAAATTTTCACATCCTAATTTCATCGCAGAGGTCAAGCATCAAGCAGAGACACCAAATGATCAGTACTATATGTTCCAGTTTCCATTGAACAATACAGGTCAAGTGATCAATGACGGACACTCAGGAACAAATGATGCAGACGTTGATGCGCCGGAAGCCTGGTGTATTACCAAGGGAAGTCCCAGTATTGTCATTGCCGTAATTGATGAAGGCGTTACTGACAACCACCCGGACTTGCCTACAAGCAGGCAGGTAAGACTCAACTTCAGCAACTTTGCTTCGCCCTACGACCTTACTCCTCCGAATGATCCTTCACCGGTTGGAAACGACAACCACGGCAATGCATGCGCGGGAATAGTTGCTGCCACACAGAATAATTCGGAAGGCGTCACAGGCATCGCACCAAGGTGCAAGATCATGCCGGTAAGAATTCCTTTTGGAAGTATTCCGGCAGATGTATATGCAAATGCAATAACTTTCGCATACACAAACGGAGCTGATATTCTCTCGAACAGTTGGGGATACGGTAGTTCCAATCCCAACCTTTTCCCGGTGATTGTTACGGCAATCACAAATGCAACTATTGTGGGAAGAGGTGGTAAAGGAGCTATAGTTGTTTTTGCAGCCGGCAACACGGCAAATCATGTCGGATCAAACAATGGAATAGTTACTTTTCCCGGCTCATGCACTGTCCCAAATGTAATTACTGTAGGTGCTTCTGACAGGTATGACAAGCAGGCAAATTACAGTCCTTCGTCAAGCGGCGGTGCGGGTCAGATAATTGATGTAACGGCACCATCACACAGAGCATATCCAAGTCAGATTTCCGGTGAGACCTTTGAAGTCTGGAGTATGGATATACCGGGAAATGCAGGTTACAATCCTTCAAATGGCGAAACATTGCCAAATGCAGGAACAAACTATTTATCATATACCGGTAGAATGGGCGGTACTTCAGCATCAACACCTTTGGTTGCCGGTGTTGCAGGATTAGTTCTGACTATGAAAAATACTATGACGTCGCAACAGGTTTTTGATCTCATTAGAAATCAAGCTGATAAGGTTGGAGGGTATAATTACGCCAACGGCGCAAGCAATGAACTTGGCTTTGGAAGAGTAAATGCATACAGATGTGTTTCGGCCGCTTCAGGAGTTTATGCTTGCTGCTCGAACGGACTGCTTCAAAATTATCATTTTGCAGAAAGCCCGATTTCCGGGAATCTATTTCCATCAGGTACGGGCAAGGCTGATCCGTGGTATTCATCTTTTGCTTCACCTCAGGTTATCACAACTCAGAGATGCAATGACAGCGGATACATCCAATCCTGGGGTCATCAAACAAACGGTGAAGTACTCTCTCAATCCGGCTTCAACATAGTGAGTGGACGGACTTACCAAATATGTATGTGCGTGCGCCGAACTCCGGGAGCTACCGGTACAGCAACATATGGCAGAATTGGTGTAACATTCACAAATGGAAATAACACAAGTTATCCCCCTTCACCCGGATCTTATAACGCCGGAATAGTAGGAGGAGGCGCACCGACATCTCCGCCCATACCTGCTCCGGGTATAACAAGCACGAACTGGGTAACCTATTGCTATACTTGGACAGCCACAGGCAACTTCAACACAATCAACCTAAACCCGGTGAATGATAACAGCGGTGGCCCTACTACTGTAAGCTGGATGGATGTTGATAACATTTGTATTACTGAAAATACTAGTAGCAACCCTACTTGTGGGTCAACTTGTTCAACAAATCAGCTAAATGTAAGTACAGGTTACAATCACAAGACAAATAGTGTGTATAGCGATGGAAGTTATGATTCGCATTGGAATTTAGTTAATTCTCCTATGATCGGCCTTACAATGCCTAGACCTGCTGCGGTTGTCAGAAATTTCGTTACAGGATCTTGGAGAGATTTGCCGGGAAGTAAATGGTTGAATCCATTGCCGGAAGCATACTATCCTAATCTTGGTTATGGTAATAATTTCCCACCAAGTGAGCCATATGTATTTGAAACAAAATTCTGTGTTTGCGAAGATAGCAGTTTGGTAAGTTTGAATTTCTCAGTTCTCGCAGATGATTCTGCAGGTGTATATCTGGATAACATCTATATTCCAGCCAGCGGAATAATAAGTTTCTCAGTCGTAAGAACTATTAACCACATGACTACCTTAAACGCTGGAGAACATACGATAAAGATCATGATGAGAAACTTAGGGGGTGATCCTCTTGGTGTGAATCTTTCGGGTTCAATAACAGGTAACAATTTGGTAAAGAAATCCTGCTGCGACAGCACGAGCTGTATAGTTGGTGTAAAATATCTTGACAAAAACAGAAACGGAGTTAAAGAAAGTACTGAACCTGTTCTTAAGAATTGGCCGATATACATTGATGGGGCAAGTACTCCTATATACACAGATTCATACGGGCAATACGTTTTCTGTGGTCTGACAGGCTCTCAGTCACACCAGGTTCGGGAAGGATTAAGATGGTTTTGGAGAAACTCAACACCGAAATCATACAATGTATATCTTGAATCTTCAAGTGTTGAAACACGCAACTTTGGAAACTACAGAAGGTGGTGGTTCAGAGGACAACTCGAGGCGGGTGACATAGCTTCGCACGATGGAAAAATTGTGGGGATCCTGAGAAATGGAACTGCACCTTATGCCATTGTTGATTCAGCAGAAGCATACATGGACTCGCTTGGTAACTTCTATCCAATTTTCACAAACGATCTGCCAAACGGTTCTTACTTCATCGGTATAAAGGGTGACAACTTCATTGAAACATATTCTTCATCTCCTGTTTATATGGATAGCACTTCTGACTTTTCGTATGATTTTACAACCGGACAGTCACAAGCATTCGGCGGAAATACAATATTGGTCAATGGCAAATGGTGCTTCTATCTGGGTGACGTAAATCAGGACGGAGTAGTTGACGCATCTGATATCAGTGCGATAGATAATGATGCTTCAAATTTTGTAAGTGGAGATGTTGTGACAGACCTCAACGGAGATGGTACTGTAGATGGCACTGATTATGTCATCGCCGACAACAACGCTTCTAACTTTATCGGCATGATCAGACCGTAACCAAA
>CALEVL010000050.1 GCA_937924675.1 uncultured Ignavibacteria bacterium
AGGAGAAGGAAAATTAAGATTGAATCTATCTGCTGATACAAAACTGAAAATGATCGTAGGTGCTGATGCTCTGATGTTTAAAGATAAGAACGGAGAAGACAAGATGAAGTATTCTGCTTTAAAATGCTGGGACGCAAATGGTCGTGAGCTGCGGGCATACTTTGAAAAGCAATTGCAAATTACAAATGACAAATTACAAATAGAAAATATTAAACCCGAAATCCCAAATCCCAAATTCCAAATTGTAGTCAACGACGAAGATGCAGTCTATCCGATCACGATCGATCCGATATCCCAAAACCCTGTCTGGACTTATGAAAACAATCAGGCAAGTTCGGCTTTTGGATATTCGGTTGCAACAGCAGGCGATGTAAACGGAGACGGATACAGTGATGTGATTGCCGGCAGTCCGTATTTCGATAACGGTCAGACTGATGAAGGAAGAGCTTACGTGTTTCAAGGGTCTGCGACAGGGCTTTCAACTTTTGCAAACTGGACTTCGGAAAGTGATACTGCAACATCGAATTTTGGCTATTCGGTTGCAACAGCAGGCGATGTAAACGGTGATGGTTATAGTGATGTCATAATAGGAGCTCCTTATTTTGAGAACGGCCAATCGAACGAAGGGAAAGTGTATGTATTTCACGGATCAGTTTCAGGACTTTCTGGTGCTCCAAATATTACAATTCAAAAGAATCAGGCGGAGGCTCATTTAGGATACAGCGTGTCTACAGCCGGTGATGTTAATAATGACGGATACAGTGATGTGATTTTTAGCGCTCCGGATTTTGATGACGGTGAAACTGATGAAGGTAAAGTGTTTCTTCATTACGGAAGTTCATCAGGTCTCAGTATAACATCAGATAAAAATCTTCAGACAAATGTAGCCTCTGACAATTTCGGTACAAGCGTATCACTTGCCGGCGATGTAAACGGAGACGGATACAGTGATGTGATCATTGGCTCAATGAATTCCGAAAACGGACAATCAAATGAAGGAAGAGCATTCATTTATACTGGTTCACCCGGCGGAACAAACAGTACAAGCTTCTGGACAGGTGAAAGCAATCAGGCTAATGCAAATTTTGGTATAAGTGTATCTACTGCCGGTGATGTAAACGGGGACGGTTTGAGCGATGTAATAGTAGGAGCGCACAATTATGAAAATGACAGTACAAACGAAGGAAGAGCATTTGTTTTTTATGGACACAATACTTCAATGTCCGCAACAGCAACATGGACAGAAGATATTAATCAGAGATTTGCGTTTTTCGGTTACAGTGTCGGTACTGCCGGTGATGTAAACGGCGACGGTTACGGAGATGTAATCATAGGAGCATACGGATTCACAAACGGTGAAACAGATGAAGGAAAAGCATATGTTTATTTTGGCTCCTCAACAGGTTTGCCTGCTTCGGCAGACTGGACAGATGTTAGCAATCAGGTCTCTGCATATTTCGGAAGATGTGTGGCAACGGCAGGAGATGTTAACGGAGACGGGTTCAGTGAAATTATTGTAGGAGCAATGCAGTATGATAACGGGCAATCGAATGAAGGCGGAGCATTTCTATATCAGGGTTATGCTGACGGACTAAGGGAAACAGTTAACTGGACTTATGAAATAAATCAGGCAAATGCTTATTTTGGAATAAGTGTATCTTCTGCAGGTGATGTAAACGGAGACGGATTCAGCGATGTAATTGCCGGTGCATTGTATTTTGATGACGGAGAATCAAATGAAGGCGGTGCATTTGTTTTTCACGGTTCTTCAATAGGTTTATCAACTTTCCCTAACTGGATATCAACAGGCAATCAGCTTGGTATAAATTTTGGGATAGAAGTCTCAACTGCAGGAGATGTAAATGGAGACGGATATTCAGACGTAATCATCGGTGCTCATTTATTTACAAACGGTGAATCTCAAGAAGGAAGAGCATTTGCATTTCTTGGTTCTGCTTCGGGTTTGACAGATTCTGCAGACTGGACAGCCGAAAGTAATCAAAGTAATTCTGAATTTGGAAGAGACGTATCTACAGCAGGAGATGTTAACGGAGACGGATATTCAGATGTAATAGTTGGCGCAAATAGATTTGTAAATGATCTGACTGAGGAAGGAAGAGCATATGTTTATTACGGATCTGCAGACGGACTGTCAGACTCGGCTAACTGGATAACTGAAGGAAATCAGTCTTATGCCCGTTATGGAACATCTGTTTCCTCTGCCGGAGACGTAAACGGAGACGGTTATTCAGATCTAATAGTCGGAGCACCGTTATATACTAACGGTCAGACATACGAAGGCAGAGCATTTGTCTATCTCGGATCAAATACCGGACTTGAAAATACAGCCAGCTGGACGGCAGAATGTAATTCTGAATATTCAAACTTTGGATACAGCGTTTCTTCTGCGGGTGATTTTAACGGAGACGGATACAGTGATGTAATAGTCGGAGCATCTTCTCAAGATGGTATTCAGGAAAATGAGGGTAAAGCTTATTTATATAAGGGGACTTCAACAGGTTTATTGCCAAATCATGTATGGGTTACTGCCGGTAATGGTTCTCAACAATATTTCGGAACAAGTGTATCTTCAGCCGGTGATGTGAATGGTGACGGATATTCCGATTTAATAGTCGGAGCACCGGGATATCTGAACAATAGTGGAAGAGCTTATTTGTATTTTGGTTCATCATTTCTTCCTGATTATCTTGCAAACTGGTATTCTGAAAGCAATCAAACTGATTCATATTATGGCGGAAGTGTTTCTTCTGCCGGTGATATTAACGGAGACGGCTATAGTGATGTAATAATTGGAGCTTTTCGTTATGGAAATAATGAATCAGATGAAGGAAAAGTGTTTGTTTATTACGGAAATAGGAAAACCGGCTTGTTGTCTGCAGTTCAGCAATATAAACCGGGGACATCAGATGTAATCAGTTCGGGAGGTATAACAGGTTCAAACGGAAATGTAAAACTTAACTTATTCGGCAGAAGTTCATTTGGCAGAACTGACGGAAAGATAGTTTATGAGTATAAAGAAAACGGACAGCCGTTCAGCGGAAGCGAAATTACATACAGCACTTTGTCATCCGGTTCAGGAAACATGACAGATTTAGGATCAACAGGAATTGATCTCACAAAAGAAATATCCGGTTTACTTTCAAGCAAAGAATATAAATGGAGGGCAAGAGTTCAGTATGATATTTCAAAAAACCCGTATCAGAAATTCGGACCTTGGAAATATTATTCGAATTATTTTCCCGAGCCGTATGCAGGATTTAAGCCAAAGTCTGTAATAATGACATTAAGTATTACTTCACTTGTTGAAGGATTTTACAGCAGCGGATTAAACTTAATGGTTTCGGATTCAGTAACAGTTCAGTTGAGAAGTTCATCATCACCATACAACATAATTGAAAATTCAGAATCAATTCTGAATACATCCGGAACGGGAATATTTACATTCACAACAGCAACAAACGGAACACCATATTATATTGTCGTTAAACACAGAAACTCAATTGAAACCTGGAGTGCTTCGGCACAGAGCTTTGCATCGGGTGTTTTGAATTATGATTTTACGAGTTCATCATCACAGGCATACGGCAGCAATATGATTCAAGTAGATACTTCGCCGGCTATGTTTGCAACATACGGCGGCGATGTAAATCAGGACGGAACAGTTGATGCTACTGATGTAAGTACGATTGATAATGACGCGGCGAATTTTGTGAGCGGATATGTAGTGACCGATCTTACGGGCGATAACTTTGTTGACGGCACTGACTTTGCAATAGCAGATAACAATGCGGCGAACTTTGTGAG
>CALEVL010000051.1 GCA_937924675.1 uncultured Ignavibacteria bacterium
GGGAATCACTTAAAGAATCCGGTGAGACACAAATAGCCAAAACAGATCCGGACTGCAAAAAGATGCGTACAGGACATCAGGGAATAGACATGTGTTATAATGTTCAGATATCAGTTGATTCAAAACATAAATTAATAGTTGCTCATGATGTAACAAGTGAAGCTAATGATCTGAACCAACTTGCTCCGATGGCAGAGCAATCTAAGGAAATACTTGAGGTTGAAACCCTTAATCTTACAGCTGACAAAGGATACTTCAATGAGGAGCACATTGCAGAATGTGAAGGCAATAATATTAAATGTTATATTCCTATTCCGGATTACTCACGTAACAAGTCGAAAGGATTATTTACTTACAAAGATTTTAATTATGACCAGAAGAATGATTTCTATGAATGTCCCGGAAAAGAAAAATTGTTACCAACTATAAAAGTAACCAAGCATGACAAACCAACCGTAATTTACAGAACCAAAGCTTGTACAACATGTAAATTGAAATCAAAATGTACAACAAGCAAAGAAGGGCGCAGAATATATCGTAACAACCACAAAGAAATAATTGAAACGATGCAAAAGAGAATGAAAGAGAACCCAACTATTTCAGGGCAACGAAAATCCATAGTTGAACATCCGTTCGGAACTCTAAAACATACAATGGAACACGGTTACTTTTTGATGCGCGGGAAAAAGAAAGTCTCCGCAGAGATGAGTATGTCCGTATTGACTTACAATATGAAAAGAGTGATGAACATTGTAGGTATCACGACACTTTTGACAATATTAAAGAATTTCTAAGTGGATTATTACTATCAATTTCACAAACAAATAAACTATCGTCTAAAAATATTCCCAAACTCAAAATCGCACAGATTCAAATTGAAATAATCTGTGTTTTCGGACAGTCTGTTTCTGGCGTGAATCCACTCTAAAAATTGACTTTTAAAAATGGGTTCCCGACAGAAGCACTCCTGCCCGCAGATGGCAATTCAAGTACATTCTCTGCAGACGGGCGGGGACGACAAGTTTTGAGACAACTTCTGCAGGCGAGGATCTACTAAAGGAAAAGCAACTATAGACTTAGATTGTCTAATCCTTTGGATTGAAAAAGATGAGGGTTTTGAGACAACCTCCTCAGACGGAAAAGTTGAGAGTTGCCTGTCTGTCTCAGACGGGAAAGTTGCGGCGAAGCCGTCCCTCCGGGAAAAGTTGAAGGAAGTAAGAACTAACTAAAAAAATTATGCAAAACGAACTACAAAACCGCTGGTCATTGAAGGGGAGGAAAGCTCTTGTTACGGGCGGGACGAGGGGCATCGGAAAAGCTATTGTGTGTGAGTTTCTTGAATTGGGAGCTGAAGTGTTTCTGGTTTCAAGAGATCAGAAAGATGTGGAAAGAGAAGTAGCAGCTTACAAAGCGGATTCATTTCCGGCATCCGGCATGAAGTGTGATGTAACATCAGCAGAAGACAGAGTAAAGTTGATTGAAACAATTTCAAAGAAATGGGGAAGGCTCGATGCTCTTGTAAACAATGCCGGAACAAACACTCGCCGCAGTACAATTGACAGCGATGAAGAAGATTTTGATAAACTTACAAAACTGAATCTTGGTTCGGTGTTTGAAATGTCGAGAGTTTGCTTCCCGCTACTAAAGTCTTCCGGAGATGCAACAATCGTCAACATATCATCAGTAGCAGGTTTCACATCGGTCGGAACAGGTTCAACATATGCAGCAACAAAAGCCGGGTTAAATCATTTTACAAAATATCTTGCCGTAGAATGGGCAAAGGATAAAATAAGAGTAAATGCAGTTGCACCGTGGTATATAAAGACACCGCTTACTGAACCGTTGCTGAAGAAGGAAAGATATCTTAAATCAGTTCTTGACAGGACACCTGCAGGCAGAGTCGGAAATCCTGAAGATGTTGCCGCAGCGGCTGCATTTCTTTCTATGCCGGCTTCATCCTACATAACGGGGGAATGCATTTCTGTTGACGGGGGATTCCTAAAGTACGGCTTCAGCATGGTTTAATCTGAAGCTAATCTTTCTCTGCGAGAAGTTGATCCTTAGCTTTCTGAAGTTCGGCCATTTGTTCAGGTGTTGCCTCAGGATATGAAAAGCTCATCTTGTCAAATTGCAGGCAGATTATGGAGGCGATGAGTAATCTTCCCCACCATTTCTGATCGGAAGGAATGATGAACCAGGGAGCGTGCTCCTTTGATGTTGCGGAGATAGCTTCCTCATACGCTTTTTGATATTCATCCCAGTATTGTCTTTCCTTCACATCTCCGGGTGCCAATTTCCAGTTCTTCTTTTTGTTATCGATCCTTTCAAGAAATCGTTCCTTTTGCTCTTCTTTAGAAATGTGGAGAAAGAACTTCAGGATAATTGTGCCATTCTCATAGAGATTCCTTTCGAACCTATTTATCTGCTCATATCTTTCTTTCCAAAATTTTTTGTCGATATCCTCCAATGAATTCACATGAGGAAGATTTTCATTTAGAATATATTCAGGATGCACTTTGGTCACAAGAACATTTTCATAATGAGACCTGTTGAATATGCCTACTTCGCCTCGTGAAGGCAGTGCAATATAGTGCCGCCAAAAGTAGTCGTGATTGAGTTCTGTCGTAGTCGGAGTTTTGAAACTTGCAACTTTGACTCCGGCAGGATTGAAACCCGACATGATATGCTTGATTACTCCATCCTTTCCGGCCGCATCCATTGCCTGAAGAACAATAAGAATGCTAAACTGATCATGCGCATAGAGTTTATCCTGAAACTCTGAGAGCAGTTTTCTGCCTTTCTCAAGCAGTTCCCTTCCTGAATTCTTATCGAGTTTGTTGCCTTTGTATTTTGTTGAATAATCCTTAATTGATACATTCGAATCGGGCTTGACAATGCAATTCTCGCAATCTTTTTCAATCTCCTTTAGAAAATCGTCGTTCATTTGAAACTAATTTTGATTTATTTGATAACAGTCAGTAAATTAATTTTAAGATATTAATTTTCAGTTTCTATTGAAACATTTTATTCATTGCTGTCAAAGACGCTTTTGACAGCAGCTGCGAATTCACTTAATTTCTTACTAAGTGAACTTGCTTACATTTTAGGATCAAATGAATTAGTTTTGTATCAAAGAAAATTACACACTCCAAAATGAAAAATACTCTTACTCTTCACATTGTTTTATTTGTGTTTATGATGAATCTGCAGAATACACAGGCTCAACAAACACCGCAAGATATTCTTACAAAGGCAAATGAATATTACCTTCAGGCAGATTTTCAGAGTGCGATACCTCTTTTCACCGAATTCTTAAAATCTTATCCGCAGCACTTTGGAGCTCTGGATAATCGCGGATTGTGTTATCTTGCACTTAAAGACTACGGAAGGGCTATTGATGATTTTTCATCAGCTATAAGAGTCAATCAATCAAGCTCTATGAGCTATGTTTACAGAGCCGCAGCTTATCTGGGAAAGAATAACACAACAAGCGCTAAGAAAGATTACGAAGATGCAATGTTTTACGATGTAAACAATCTTGAAGCATACTACGGACTCAACATGCTGTATGTGGGAACGCGTGAGTATCAGAGGTCATTGAAGCTGCTCGAAAAGGCAACAGCCCTGGACCCGAAAAGTTCACGAAGCTATTTTCTTAAAGCCGTTACTTATACATTCATGAAGGATACAGCAAAGATATTCGAGAATGTTGCAGAAGGCTTGTCATGGGATTCCACGTACTTCCTTAAGAATACATCCAAGGATCTGATCTATGAAAAAGCAGAGAGATACAAGAATGGGGTGAACATGTTTACAGATCAGATAAGAAAGGAGCCAAACAGTTATCTTTCATATTTCAGCCGGGGAATGATCTATTACATGATGGGCGGCTACGATAAAGCCGAGAGTGATCTTAAGAAATCATTATCTCTTAATAAGAGTCCGACAGATGTTTTTACTGCAACCACTGAAAAGCTTATAAGGGCGTGTTACCGGGTTGATTAAGTTCTGATTAAGTTGATTCAACCTGAGAGAATGGTTTCATCAGTAATATCAAATAAAATTCTGTCTATTCTTTTACCGTCCATGTCAACTATTTCCATTGAGATAGGTCCGGAAGTAACTCTTCGGCCAGTTTTCGGAATTTCGCCAAGTGTGTACAAATAGAAACCTGACAATGTCGTATAGTTGTGGGGATCGTCATCTATCAATTCAATTCCGAAGTAGTCATTTATGTCATATATAAGAGTGTGGCCGTTAACGAGAAACGAAGTATTTGAGCGCTTCACAATGTCAGGATCCTCTGCATCATCCTCTTCAGGCAAACTGCCAACAACAGCTTCAATGATATCGTGTAGAGTTATCATGCCGTCAATTTCGCCATGCTCATCAACCACCAATCCGCAGTAAGCTTTCTGCTTCTTAAATTCATTCAGAATAGTGAAAGCAGGTGTATATTCATTGATGAGAATTGGTTTATCAAGAATATCCTTTATGTTGAATCCCGGGCTATGGCAGTTTTCGTAAAAATCCTTTACTTTCAAAATCCCCAGAGTCTTGTCAAGGCTGCCATCGCAAACAGGAAATTTTGTGTGATTACTTTGCTTTAACTCATTCTGAATTTCTTCAACCGTAGAGTTTGCATCGATCCATTCAAGATCCATTCTGTTCGTCATGAGACTCTTTGCCACCTGATCCGAAAAAGAAAACAATTTCTGATGGAGCCGGCCTTCATCTCTTTCAAGTATCCCTTGTGAGGCGGCTTTCTTTAGCATGAACTTCAGTTCATCTTCACTGAGATGCTCTTCTTTCCTGCTTTTGATATTGAACAGCCGGATGAAAAAATTTGTGGAACCCGCAAGAAGCTTTACAACAGGATAAGTAACTGTTGTAAATACTTTCATCAAAGGTGCGCAGAAGAGAGAGATCCTGTCAGCATGGTTTATTGCGAATGACTTTGGAACAAGTTCACCTATTACGATTGAGAAATATGTGATCAAGGCAACTACGATCACTATAGAAAGCTCATGAATAAATTCAGATTTCCAACCGAAGCTCATGAAAAATTCTTCGAGATCCCCGGCAAGAACGGTACCTCCGTAAACACCTGAGATAATCCCAATTAGTGTAATCCCTACCTGTACGGAAGAAAGAAAGTTTTCCGGATTCTCAATGAACTTAAGGACCGTTATGGCTTTCTTATTCTTTTGTGCTGCAAGGTGTTCTATGCGGCTCTTATTGACTGACAGAAGTGCTGCTTCACACATTGCAAAGAAGGAGTTTGCCAAAGTAAGAGCTATGATAATTATCAGATCCAATTATCAACATCCTCGCAATTGTTCACAAATACTCTCCAAAATGATGCAGAAGTTCTGTTGAATTTTCGTTGCAAAGCGGCCGAGTGTATTTCGAGACTGGTCAAATTCAGACACGTTGGTTTTATCCTTAAGAGAGGATTTTTTTCAGCTGTGACTTAATAGTTTCTTCAATCTTGTCGCTGAAAGGTCTTGCCAGCAATGGCAGATCACCTTCCATCACAAGCTCTCCGTCCATGAGGTCAATGTTTCCGGAAACATCAAATCCCATGACCTCCATGCTAAAATCCATTTTTGTCTTTTCAGAATTCCAGCTCCATTCAGGATTGCTGATCTTATCTGCATATTGTGACTGAAGTTCGGGAATCAGTTTGTTGATCTTTTCATACGACTGTTGCTGCGTAAGATCGTGCTTGAAGTCTATTCTCATGTTCATTGCAACTTAAGTTAATAAAAATGTTTGTGTTATATGTGTTACTCAATTGACATGCAAAGATATATATTACAATGATGACAATTTACTCACTTAGATGGTTCTGCTAAATAACACTCACCTGTTACAACTATTTTTGGAACTGGAAAGAGCTGAGATTACTCAAACCAGGCACAGAGTACATTGAGGTTCTTGTCGGCAATTGAGTTGAATCAGCACCCAATGTGTTTGCTGTCAGCTAATCTTTTCATTACACAGAATTATTTTCAAATTCTTGATACCGAAAGAATGTTGTCCCGGTTCTCTAAAATATTATCACTGAAAAACAAACACTCGATGAGTATCTTGCATTTTTTAATAATCATAGAAACCCATTTTGAAGAAGCCCAGGCAAATTGTCGCGCTCGGCGGTGGAATGTTTTCCATGGAACCCGACAATGGTTTACTCGATAAGTATATTCTGAACCTTGTACCTAAGGAAAAACCGAAGATCTGTTTCTTTGGAACTGCCAGCAATGACGGTCAGGAATATCGTGATATGTTTTATAATTTCTTTAATAAGAAAAACTGCGAACCTGCACATCTCTCATTCAATGATCCTCCAAAAAACATAGAGTCTTTTATAATGAAACAGGATATCATTCATGTTGGCGGAGGAAATACTAAGCTGATAATGGAGGTATGGAAGAAGCATGGTGTTGACAGGATCATGAAGAAGGCTTGGAATTCCGGAATCATACTCACAGGAATGAGCGCAGGAGCAATCTGCTGGTTCAATGACGGCATCACAAATCCTGATCCCGGAGTTTTGACTCGTCTCCCATGCATCGGACTGCTCAAGGGGAGCTTCTGCCCGCATTATGATGAAAGAGCAGAGCTTAGGCATGCATATAAGAAACTCATCTCCGAAAAGACAATCGCTGAAGGTTACGGTGCCGAGGATGGCGTTGCCCTGCATTTCGTTGATAGTGAACTGATAAGAATTGTTACATCAAGACCCGGCGCATCTGCCTTCAAAGTATGTTTGCACAAAAACAAGGTCGTGGAAGAAAGGCTTGAGTCAGAATATCTCGGCAAGGATTCTGAAAGAGATTCCAGAAACTTTGATGAAGGGAAGTTGGATGTCCTGAGAACTGCAATCGCCTTTATAGAAAAGATCAATGAACATGACATTGAAGGACTTACAGAACTGATGAGTGAAGATCACAAGTTTATAGACTCAATGGATAACATAGTAGTTGGAAAGGAAGAAATGAGAAATGCATGGAAAGGCTTTTTGGGCTGGTTTCCTGATTACGAGATTGATGTTTTTCATACCCTGATGAACGGCGACACTGTTGGTTTTTTCGGAAGGGCAAAAGGCAAGTTCAACAAGAAACGCCCCGGAGTAAGAGATAAGTTTGACATACCTGCATCTTGGCGCGCAAAGATCGAACACGGGAAAGTCAAGGAGTGGCAGGCCATTGCAGACAATGAATCGGTAAGATATGTTCTCGATATAAACGGTCGCTATGAATTCATTGAGAAGCTCGAAAGTGAAAAATCAAAATCTAAAAGCCATTGAAGAGAATTCTTCTGCTTGGCTCAGGTGAACTCGGGAAAGAGTTTACGATCTCCGCAAAGCGGATGGGTCTGGATGTTATTGCCGTTGACTCTTATGACAATGCGCCGGCACAACAGGTAACGGAAAAGCGTGAAGTGATTGATATGCTGGACGGCGATGAACTTGACCGGATCGTTGAAAAACATAACCCCGATATCATAGTGCCGGAGATTGAAGCAATAATAACAGAGAGACTTTATGATTATGAGAGAAAGGGCATACAGGTTGTACCAAGTGCACGTGCCGTTAACTTTACGATGAACCGAAAAGCCATACGTGATCTTGCTGCGCAGGAACTCGGACTTACAACTGCAAAATACAGATATGCTTCATCACTTGAACAATTCCGGGAGGCGGTTCTTGAAATAGGTATTCCATGTGTTGTCAAACCGCTCATGTCTTCATCAGGAAAAGGACAGAGTACGGTTAAATCACCCGATGAGATTGATGCTGCCTGGAACTATGCTTCAGAAAAAGGAAGAGGCGGGATCAGCGAAGTGATAGTTGAGGCATTTGTGAATTTTCACACAGAGATAACATTGCTGACACTTACGCAAAAAGACGGTCCTACTTTGTTCTGTCCTCCGATTGGACACAGGCAGGAGCGCGGTGATTATCAGGAAAGCTGGCAGCCATGCGGTATGACATCATTGCAGATCGAAAAAGCTCGTTACATTTCTTCCATGGTAACTGCGGCGCTCACTGGAGCGGGCATCTGGGGAGTCGAATTCTTTCTTACGCATGATGATGTGATCTTCTCCGAACTCTCTCCGAGACCGCACGATACGGGAATGGTAACACTTGCCGGAACGCAGAACTTCAACGAGTTTGAACTTCATCTTCGCGCTATACTCGGACTTCCTGTAAATGATATTGTATTTCAAAGATCAGGTGCAAGTGCTGTCATTCTTTCACCGGATGATATTGAAGATGAACCCGAGTATTCAGGAATTGAAGATGCACTTGCCATCAGGCATTCTGATGTAAGGATCTTTGGAAAACCAACTGCACGAAAATACCGGAGATTGGGCGTAGCCCTTACATGGGGCGAAAAGGTCTCAGAGATAAACGGATTGAAAGAACGAGCTAAGAAGATAGCATCTTGCGTAAAGATATCCTGAAGAGGATCTGACATCACAAATTTTTATTAATAAGTATAATTTATTAATACGGAAATTACTGAAAGTAATTATGACAAATGGATGACAATGAAAAGATAAGATTCATTCAGCAGATCGAGCCGTCACTTGCTGACGGTTCTTTTGTGAAGATGACTTTTGGAAAATACCGTGGTGGTGACTGCGAGTTCAAGGGTCTTGTGGTAACTCTTATTTCTACAAATGAAGGGGGCCGGCTTTCGTTCACATTCAGATATAAGACGAAAGACGTGGTCAAGAATTATGAAACAGACAAAGGCATAGCGCTGATAACTGAGATCACCGGAAAAGATTTTCTTGCCGCAAACTTGTTTACAACAAAGCAGGATTACTCTCTCGATTATTCGAAGAAACGTGTGCCTGCATTTCATGTAAGAAAGTCTGCATTCCAGACAGCCCTTCCGCGTGAACACAACAGGGAAAAGCAGCGGATCGTAAATGCTTCATCAAAGTATTTCTACCTGCTTGGAATAACATCCGAAGAAGGTAAAGTCCATGCAGATAAGTATGACAAATTCAGGCAGGTTGACAAGTTTATACAGATCGTTGATTCGCTCGTAACAGAATCCGGCATGAGTGAAAATAATGAGATCTCTGCCATTGATCTTGGTTCCGGCAAGAGCTACATGACATTTGCATTGTATGATTATCTTACAAATACTAAAGCCCGCAAAGCGGAAGTCAAGGGCATCGAACAAAGAATAGAGCTTGCCGATATCTCAAATAAGACGGCACAGCAATGCGGCTTTGATTCGCTTACTTTCACAGCGGAAAGGATCTCTGACGGAGAATCTTTCCACGCCGACATTGTAACAGCACTTCATGCTTGTGATACGGCAACCGATGATGCGATAGTGTTCGCGCTGATGAACCATGCTAAGATCGTTGTACTTGCTCCATGCTGCCAGAAGTATGTCAGAAAGCAGATGCATATTCCCGACGATCTGAAGCCTGTGTTCAGGGACGGTATTCTTGAAGAGCGCCTTGCCGTAATTCTAACTGATTCACTTCGTGCACTCGTGCTTGAGTATTTTGGTTATGAAACCAAGATCTTCGAGTTTATATCATCAGAACATACTGCACGAAACACTATGATAACGGCCGTACTTCGGAAAGATGTCGAAGAACAAAATCAGAAGGCATTGGAAGAGATAAGATCGGTCAGATACAAATTTGGCATGACAGATTTTTATCTCGATAAGATACTTGAACTGAATTGATTGGAACCACAGATTTGCTGATAGACACATTCAATAATTCTCGAACTGTTTCAACATGAACAAAGTAAACATCGAAGAAAAGCTTGCGCTCTTTAATGATCACTGGAACCCGCGCATTGCAGGAGAACTGAACGGACAGCAAATCAAGTTAGCCAAATTCAAGGGTGAATTCATCTGGCACAAACATGAGAACGAGGATGAGATGTTCATTGTGATCAAGGGTAGTTTCAGAATGGAATTACGTGAAAGGACGATCGAACTTAAGGAAGGCGAGTTTATCATAATCCCAAAAGGAACTGAGCACAAACCCGTGGCTGACGAGGAAGTTTCTGTAATGCTTTTTGAACCGGCTACAACATTGAATACGGGACAGGTTGTAAACGAGCTGACTAAAAGAGATTTGGAAAAGATCTGACAAGTCAGATGCCATTTCTTTCATACCTGTCCAAAACATTTTCTTAGTGACGTAATTATTGCCAAAACAGTTCAATAGTAAACGCTTTTGCGAATGTCGTAAGAACAACCCGCCCGCCTGTCGAATTACTACTCACTTGAAGCGAATGACGGCGGACAGGCCTCATCCTAATGCCGTTAAGAAATTGTGAGCTTTGGCGTAAACGTGAATTTCCTGTTTGACGAACACGACAGTGCTCTTCTGTCGTGTGAGGAGTTGAAATTCACGTAGCCAAAGCGAACAATTTTAGGCAATTAGGATGCAGCGGGCGACTTTTCTTTGCCAAGCTTTCTTTAGCTTGCCCTGAGCTTGCCGAAGGGTTCAAAAGAAAGCGGAATTACTTCTTGCATCATATCTTATTGAACATTTCACCTTAAGAATTTCAATCGTTTTTGACAGATATGCATTTCTTTATTGAAACTCAGATGTAGGGAATTTCAATTGTTACATATAACTCATATCTTTGTCAAACTAATCAATCAAACAACACATAATGCTTTCACAAAAACTGCAGGACGCTCTCAACGAGCAGATAAACAGGGAGTTCTTTTCGGAATATCTGTATCTGGCAATGTCCGCTTACTTCGAATCAATAGAACTGGAAGGGTTTGCAAACTACTTCAATGTACAGGCACAGGAAGAGCATTTTCACGCTATGAAGATGTTTAACTTTGTGCATGACAAGGGCGGCAGGGTTTTTCTTAATGCACTGCCTCAGCCAAAGAATGAATACGGCACGGCAATCAGCGTAATTGAAGAAGCGCTTGAGCATGAAAGACATATAACCGACAGCATCAACAAACTTATGGATGTAGCCATTAAGGAAAATGATCATGCCGTTACAAGTTTTCTTAAATGGTATGTTGACGAACAGGTCGAGGAAGAAGCTACAATAACAAGACTTGTAGCAAAGCTTAGAATGATAAACGGAGAAGGTCTGGGTTTGCTTACAATTGACACGGAGCTGATGGCAAGAAAATTCACCGTTCCGGCTGAAGCGAATTAACAGAAGAGAATCTCATCTTGAGATTTCGGTATTGAGTATTCACAAATGCAGAAGCCCGCACTTAGCGGGTTTTTTGTTTTCGGATGTGCTTAAGAACGGAACCTGTAAATTCATATCGGCAATATAGATTGAACTAAACGATTTTAACGAATTTGATTTTTCATCACCATGAAAACACTTCTTACAAATTCAAAAGTATTTCTCAGAAACGGTTCCTTCTCAGAGTCCATAGGATTTGATTCTTTAACCGGAAAGATCTGTTTCATCGGTTCTGTTGATGAAGCAAAAATGAGGGCAGATGATTATGATGAAGTGCATGAACTTTCAGGGAGACTTGTCATTCCGGCATTTACTGAAGGACATTGTCATTTCGTAGAGGGTTCTTATGTGAATTCACAACTTGATCTCCGCGAAGCTTCATGCAAAGAAGACTTTGCTGATTTCATTGTCAGGTATAAATTGCTTGGCAAAGATTGGATCTACGGAGGGTACTTTACAGATGCAAATATCACTGACGGTTTCCTTCCGACAGTTGAATTTCTGGATGAGATTTGTTCAGATGTGCCTGTGATCATATCAAGGTTTGATATTCATTCTGCGTTTGCCAACTCACTTGCTCTTAAAATTGCAGGATTGGATTCTGATCATTCGGGCTTCACTTCAGATGAAGTAGTTATTAAGAACGGCAAACTCACCGGCGAGCTTAAGGAAAGGGCCATGAATTTTGTATTGGACAAAATTCCTGAGGCATCATTCAACGAAAGATTTGACGCCGCCTTTGAGGAAATGAAAAAGCTAAACTCGTTTGGCATAACGGCAATTTCTGATATTACGCTTCTTCCCGATCTTGAAATTTATAACGCGCTGCTGGAGTCAGGGAAGTTCAAACTGCGGGTTGATGCACGACTTCGGTTTGAGCATTTTGAAAATCTTGAGAAGATCAGAAATGAATTTGCTCCGTTTCATCCACAGATAAAATTTGACTCGCTAAAGGCATTTCACGATGGTTCGCTTTCAAGCATGACATCATACATGCACGAGAATTTCAGGAATGCAAATCACAATGGGATCAGGACTGAGTTTGTAAACAGCGGCGAGTTTGAGAAGTATGCATTCATTGTTGATAAAGCCGGACTGCAAATGTCTGTTCACGCCATCGGAGACAGGTCTGTTTCAGAGCTGCTTGATCTAGCCGAAGAACTGAACAACCGCCATGGAAAGCGTGACCGCAGGTTTCGCATTGAGCATGCACAGCATATTCACCCGCGTGACTTCGCAAGATTCAATGAGCTTGATGTGATAGCATCGGTTCAGCCGACACATCTTTACAGCGATGCAAAGACCGCTGTTGAGATTCTAACTGATGATTCACTTGAGCACAATTATCCGGAACTTCTCAAACACGGAGCACGGCTTTGTTTTGGAACTGACTTTCCGGTTGTTGGAGAAAGTCCTTTTGAGACTATCTACTTTGCAATGACCAGAAAGGCAAAAGGTTTTGATAACGGCTTTCACCCCGAATACAATATGTCTCTGACTGACTGTATTAATGCATACACTTATGAAAATGCTTATGCAACTTTTGAGGAAAATGCTCGCGGCTCACTTGCTCCCGGTATGCTTGCGGACATTGCTGTCATAGACGGTGATTTGTTTGATATGAGTGTGGATGAAATAAGATGTGCTGAGGTGTATGAGACGTATTTTGGAGGAGAGAGAGTTGAAAGTTGAGAGTTGCCTGCCCGTCGCAGACGGGAAAGTTGAAAGTTGCCTGCCCGTCGCAGACGGGAAAGTTGAAAGTAGCGGCGAGATTTCGCAATGTGATGAGTTGAAAATTCTGACACTGTATTTGGACTATTATAACTTCTTACACAGTCCAGCCTGAGAATTGGATTTCACTTATGTTTTTTTCGGTAATGCATGGAAGGACGTTCACAGTTTGTTTGATATCATACAACCTGTGACATGCCATGACAATGCTTAAACTTTTTACCGCTTTCGCACGGACAAGGATCATTTCTCCCGGCATTGGCAAATTGTTCTTTGAACTTTCTCTCCTCTTCTTCATAATATTTCACAATGTCAGACGGTGCGAGGTTCATTCTTAATTGCTGAGCCATGAATTTCATGGGCATGTCAATATGCTTGAAGAATGACATGTAGCCCTCGCACAGAAAATTCAGTCCCGGCTCACCATCGGGAGTGTTTATGAAGCGGTTCTTAGGACACTCACCATGACATGCAAATCTTACTTCACACTCACGGCAATATTTCGGGAGAGTATCTAGCTTGTCATTTCCAAATTTGATCTGCTTCTCTGATGCAACAAGATCAATCATGCTGTTCTCAAGAATATTGCCGATAAGATATTTCGGTTCAACAAAATGGTCACAACTGTAAAGATCCCCGTTATGCTCCATCGCAAGGGCTCTTCCGCACTTCTCCGCAAATATGCACATTGCAGGATTCTCACCATACCATGAAGCAAGCGCAGCATCAAACATTTGAACAAATACTTCTCCAACATCTCTTCTCACCCATTCATCAAATATCGTAATAAGAAAGTTGCCCCATTGCTTTGCCGTAACGGAACGATCAGTAACTTTGCTTCCTTCCTGAAA
>CALEVL010000052.1 GCA_937924675.1 uncultured Ignavibacteria bacterium
TTAGCAAGCCGAGCTTCTCTGCAAGTGAAATTGCAATTTTGTTGTCATCATACATCCATGTAGCTTCGAGAATCTTGTACTTCCGTCCAAGCTCAACTGTCGCTTTGAAAAGCAGATCTGCAACCCGTGAATTTCGAAAATCCTTCTTTATACCTACGGCAAATAATAACACGCGATCTATTCTCTTTCTCTTTGTAAGAAGTTCAAGATACCTGACAGGATTCCTACTGCCTTTGAACTTTCTGAGCAATGGATTTATGTCGAGCGCAAATTGAACTACAGCTACCGGCTCGGCTCTATGCACTACGAATTTGATCAGCTCCGGTGGAGTTACAATGCTCAGATGTTTTGATACAAAAAGGTATTCTTCTCTGCTCACCTGAGTAAAATGCCAGTTTTCCGAGAATGCATCATTGTAGATATTTCTTAAGTGTTCCAGATCACATTCCGCATTCCTCTTGTCAAAATTTCGTACAACAAACTCTCGTGATTTGAGTTCAAAGGGTTTGCTGAATTTCTTATTCATGTATCCGGTTGAATCTCTATTAATTCTTGTGTGTAAGATCTGAAGTACTGTGAATCCATTCTCACGTAACAGGGAGTGATAATATTCAGGATTATAAGTCTGAAAAAATGCCGGCGGAGAATCATAGCTGTTGCAAAGCATTCCAAGCTCCGAATACAGATTTGGATTGAAAGGTCCCTCAAGCCGCTTGATACCATTCTCTTTACAATACTTCTTCACTTCATCAAATAAACACTTTACTGCATTCTGATCATCCAATGCTTCAAAGAATCCGAAGAAGCCTGTCCTAACAAGTGCTTTAATGTTGTATTCTTCATTGACGGAGATTGAGATCCTGGCTGCAATTCTATCATCACTATAGCAATTGAAGAGAACAAGTGATGCATTTCTGAAGTATGGATTTCTTTTGATGTCAAGAACTCGCTTAAGTTCTGACCTTATTGGTGCAACCCATTGTTTGCTATCGTTGTAAATTGCAAACGGGAGATCAATAAATTCATTCAGCTCTTTTCCGGTTGATACTCTAACAACTTTATAGCACATGGCATTTTCTGTTTTTCAATGTTTTCAACAATGTAGCTGTCATATATGAAGGATAGATCTTTGTTGTGAAGTCTCTCTGCAAGTTCATTTTCAGAATGTATGTTAAGTGAAAGCGACTCCGGATGCTTGCGGGGGACCAGAAGATTTCTGTATGTAATTACCGAGTCATTCTTCGCAACCCGAACTGTTTGATTGAGCAAATCTGTGAAGGCTTCTTCCGACATCCACTCAAACACATTTGTGAAATTGAATTTCGATATCGAATTATCAGTAAGTTGTTGGAAATAATTCTCACAACAATCCGTCACTATCTTGATTCTGTTCAACCTGTTTCTGATAAGCTCGAAGTTCTTTCTGCATATATACGGTGGTAAAAAAGCTTCATCGTAATTCCCTAAAAGAATGTATCTGAGAAAGTAGTTTTCCTTTATAGGAAGTTCTGTCAGTGCTCTATCTACTTTCTTTGCGAAATGTTCCCCGAATGAGAATTCTGATTCAAGATACTTGAAAAACGCTTCGTCAAAAAGCAGGCTCATAGTCCTCCGGCTAAGCAGCACTTTAGTAAATATTTTCCATCTCCGATTGTTCCATCTCTTTTCAAATAGCAGTTTGCGAGTGTTGCGATCTTCAGTTTCAAAGAACTTCGTAATAGTTTTTTGGCTTACTATCAGTCGCAAGCACGTCCTCAGGAATTTCATATAGTTTTCATAACGTCCGCAGTGAATTACTCCGCGGTTGATGTCTTTCTGTTTCGTGTCCCAGTATTCCTTTGCAGATTTGGATAGAGCAATCCTTAGCAGTTCATAAAACTTCAGTCTGACATCACACATTCTGACACCGAGAAATTCAAGCATAGAGTCATATGTCAAGAGTCTGAAAGCAGCCATTTTCAATTCCAATAAATGATTCTGGTGCGGATTTAAGTCCAATGCGATCACAGCTTTCGGATCATCAATGAGAAAACTTAACAGATTGCATCCTCCGGAGGTAATTGAAAATACAATATCTTCTTTTTGAATATTGAATGCTTCTCTGTCAATTTGCGGGTCTTCCCAGCATTGCGAGTACAGAACACAACTAAACACTTTGCTCTGCTTTTGCCTTTTGGAAGTCTTTGGCAAACCAATCTTAGTGTGAATGATAGCCCAGTCAATTACTCCGGCAATTCCAATCAATACTACAGTCAGGAACGATTCATTAAAGTAACCAATTATGAAGCCGGGCACAAACAGACAGTAAAGTGCATTGTGTCTGATTCCATCCTTGCTTAGAAATACTTGCGGTTTACTTTTTAAGAATCCGGCAAAACTAGTTGGAGTTGGTATTAGCTTTGGAACTTCTTTAAGATAATTTTCATAACTTGCAGGATGAATATTGCTGAATGCTATCTCCTCATACTTTATTAGTCGCAAGTAATGAATGTAAAATAGTATGGGAATGAAAATGCCCGGGAGTGGAAGGAACAGACTAAGAGCAGTCAATGACAGAAGATCAGAAAAATAGATCGGATTCCTTACTAGCAAATACGGACCCGATATGATGAGAGAATCACTCTGCACTTTGAATGACATCACCGTTTTTGAAGAGAGCAGACTGCCTGACCACATTCTGAGAACTGTTGTCAATATCATCAGAGCAGATGCATACAAAAACATAAACGATGAATATTTTTCAAGACCAAACATACCAAAGATCATTACATAAATTGGTGAGGACTCTCTGAAGAATACAACAGAGATGATGCAGGCCAATGCGACGATTGACAATGAAACAAATATCCTCGCTTCAAATTCATATCTCAATATTCTTGATGCAGTTTTCATTTTATACTCCTTAGTTGTTTGAGATTACTCTTAATGCTGAAGGGATAACTTCAGCCGAAATACATTTATTGAATACAAGTTCTCCATCTGCCTCAGCACACAAACTGTTGCTATATCCAAATTTTATCTTCTTTGCTTTGAACAGTTTGAAAGCAGGCATGCCAATATGTCTTCCCGAGTAGATTTTTGAGAAGCCATTTAACCTTTTCAACAGCGGCATTTCTTCAATCACCAGCACATCAAACAATCCGTCATCAATCAAAGCATTCGGCGTAAGCCTCATGCCGCCGCCTGTATATGAACCATTGGCTATTACAACTCCTATGGCTTTTTCTTTTACGGACCCTTTGTCAGTCGTCAACTCAATCTCTTCGGCTTCGTATCTGACTAAATTCTTAACCGCCTCAAAACCAAAGGCAAATCTGCCAAGCATTCTTTTTGTATTAGGTGAGATGTTCTTGCATAACGTTCCGCCTATTCCAAATTGCAGTTCATTCAGGAAATATTTTATTGGTTGATCTTTTTCAAAAGTGATCTTGCCTATGTCAATCAGTTTCGAAACATCATTCTTTATGATTTTGATTTGAGCGGCAAAATCTCCCGGCAGGCCAATGCTTTGTGCGAAACCCTGCCCTGTTCCAAAACTTATGACTCCAAGCCGTACCTGATTATTATTGTTAGAACCGGTCTGAAGAATACCATTGATGACTTGATTGATAGTGCCATCACCACCTACTGCAATTATAACATTGCTGCCGGATGAAATTGCTTGTGCTGTAATTCCTGTTGCATCAGTATTTGAATGCGTTTCAGAAAATTCATAGCTACTACCCAGATGATTAGTTAATTCGGAGAGGATTTTGTTCTTGTTCTCTCCGGCTCTTCCGCCTGCTGCTGCAGGATTAAATACAATGTTAATCTTCTTTTGTGACATCTTATAAACTTTTCTTATTCAATACTACTCAATGTAAAAGAGACGAATGTCAAAAGGATGTAAGAGAACAGTAAGAATATTGTTGCAGCACTTCATATTGCGGCGGCCATTATTCTTCTATCTAGTTCCCAATCTCCCAGACTGTCCGAAAACTCAGATTCCCCGCTCGCTCCCAAACTCCGGTTTGGGAGCGCACTTGCAAATGAAACTCCGTTT
>CALEVL010000053.1 GCA_937924675.1 uncultured Ignavibacteria bacterium
GAATAACCTTTGGCATCGAATTTTGTTAAACCCTTTACTCCAAAGATTTAAAACGCTTTGGACAGCAGTGAATTGATCTCATTGCTCTGAAGATTGTATGCCTTTATTGCGTTACCCATATTAACTATTTTAAAAAGGGTGAGAGTATCTATAAGGATATTATTCAAAAAAGCATTTCAGATGAACCAACATGGAACTTTTTCTCTGCAAGACAATATTATAAATGCGTTTATTAATCAAATTAAATTATGAGATCACTGTTTGTACTGTTACTGATTCTTTTGAATTGTTCCACAACCCTATCTCAGGAAACCAGCAGCATAACAGGAAAAATAACAGACGAATCAACAGGGCTTCCGCTTAAGAGAGTCGCAGTATCCGTTCTCAGCGGGGAAACTTTGATTGGAGGAGGCAAGACTATGCCGGACGGATTCTTCAATATTACAGATATTCCTATTGGAGAATATACGGTCCGATTCAATCTTGTGGGCTATAATACACTGCTTCTGGATAATGTGGTTGTAGTATCCGGAGAACCGACAGATATGAGAGTTCAGCTTTCAATTGTCAGCACCGAAGAAATTGTTGTGGAAGAAACCCGCTTCTCAAAGCCGAATGATGTTGTAAATTCCATTAAGACGCTTCGTTATGAAGAAATAAGAAGAAGTCCGGGCGGATTTGAAGATATAGGAAGAGTTTTGCAGACACTTCCCGGTGTATCTTTTGTTAACAGCGGAAGGAATGATCTGATTGTCAGAGGCGGAGCTCCGACGGAAAATTTGTTTGTTGTTGATAACACAGTTGTCCCAAACATCAATCACTTCGGTTCGCAGGGTTCTACAGGCGGTCCGGTCAGCATAATTGAACTTGATTTCGTTAATGAAGTTGACTTCATCAGCGGTGCATTTCCGGCAATGTATGGAGACAAACTTTCATCCGTGCTTGATATTCGTCTTCGTGACGGAAACAGGAACAAATTTCTAGCTGATATAAATCTTAGTGCTACCGGACTTGGCGGTGTTCTTGAAGGTCCTATCGGTTCTGAAAGAAAGGGTTCCTGGTTGTTCTCTGTTAACAGAAGTTATCTGGACATCATTTTCAATTCAGCCGGCTTTGGATTTGTACCGGAATACACATCGGCTCAGTTCAAGGGATTATATGAATTCAATAATAAGAATTCACTTACAGTAAATTTGTGGGGTAATCTTGATAAGGTTCGTTTCAACAATGAAGATGAAGAAGACCGGCAGGATAATGAAAACATTCTTCAGAATAATCAGAAGGGTTATGTTAACAGCTATGAATTCAAAACAGTACTGTCACCTGAGTCAGTTCTGAAGCTGAATCTCGGAAGGACATTTACAAATTTTGATTATTCGGGAAGAGACTCCTCGTTCACGGAAATATTTTCCAATATTACCGATGAAGGCAACACAACTCTCAAAGCTGAGTATCTGCTGATTCCTACAGGAGCAACTCAACTTGAAACAGGTGCCGGTTATACATTCATCAATTCTCAGGCAGATATTCTAAGAAAGGCAGATACTACATACTTTGTTGATGATGCAACCGGTAAGAGATATATATTGCCTGATCTTGATACAGACAGCGAGATTAATACAGGCAAGGCATTTGGTTATGCTCAGCTTTCACAGGTTTTTCTGAAGAATTTCAGACTCAATCTCGGAGCACGTTATGATTACTTTGCTGAAATTGCTAACAAGAGCTATTTTTCACCTCGGGCTTCATTGGTGTTTAATGCCAGTCCAAAACTGAATTTTAGTTTGGGATACGGAATATTCTACCAGTCTCCTTCGCTTGTCTGGCTCTCCGGTTATGAAGAAAACAAAGCATTGGATAACATAAGAGCTGATCATTATGTCGCAGGAGTTGAGTACTTGTTTACAAGTGATCTCAGAGTAACTCTTGAAGGATATTATAAGGATTATTCAGATTATCCTGCAAGCACTATCCGTCCTTTTATTGTGCTGTCAAATACCGGTGGTGACTTTGAACAGACTCAGGATTTTGGAATCGAACCGCTCGTTTCAAAAGGTACGGGCTACGCAAAGGGCATTGAGCTTTATATTCAGAAAGCGCTTACAACAAACTACTACGGCCTCATCAATCTTTCTTTGTTTGATGCAAAGTATAAAGCGCTCGATGGTGTTGAAAGGAACAGCAGTTTCAACAATAGGTATATCTTCACAGTTCTTGGAGGTTACAGACTGGGAAAGGAATGGGAGATTTCCGGAAAATTCAGACTCATTGGAGGAAGGCCATACACGCCTATCAATCCTGTTGACGGAACTCAGCTTGTCAGTCAATACAATACAGAATTCCTGCCTGACTTCAACAGTCTTGATCTGCGCGTAGATAAACGATGGAATTTTTCGGCATGGACTCTGATCACTTACATAGATGTACAAAATGTTTACGGAAAGAAGAATATCTCCGGCTACAACTGGAACAAATATACAATGCAGATTGAAGCCAATGAGAGCATCGGAGTTTTACCCACAATTGGCATTAATGCGATTTTCTAATCTCAAATTTCCCCGAAAAGAATTCATCGCATGTTCATAGCTATCTACAGATTCAAAGTGATGCCCGGATGTGAAGAAAAATTCTTTCACAGCTGGCGAGAGCTTACCAGACTTCTGATAGAATATGAAGGCGGACTTGGGTCAAGACTTCACAAATCAGCAGAAGAGAATGTTTACATTGCTTATGCTCAATGGCCAAACCGCGATATGTGGGAAAAACAGCCGAAAACAAACTTGCCTGATTCAGCAGCAGAGATTAGAGACCAAATGCGAGAATGCTGTGAGGAAATAAGCACAGTTCACGAGCTCGAGGTCCTTGATGATCTGCTGGTTCATAAATGATTCATATTTGCAGGATTGAGCATTATTTTAATGTTCCATAACTCAAGAAATAGCTTTAATCCCAATCTCAAATTGGCTAAATTCCCAATTCCTATTTCAGCAATATCTAAATCATGAGAAGTACTTTTTTCATAAAAATTGCCGTTGTAATTTTGTCGATATTCTTCCTATCGGAAGATACTCAGGCGCAAATCTTCCCAAGATTTTCGATTGCCGGCGGTCCGACTGTGGGTTGGCATACAAATAATACGGATGATCTCAATAATGCTTTGAGACAGATTGGTATTCCGGAAATGGATAAGGGATTTCTTACGCTTGGCGGCGGCGGATTTGTCGATCTTCCCTTCAAAGGTGTTGACCGGATAAGGATTGGAGGATTCGGTAACGGTTTCAGCGCATCAAAAACGGCTACTGTTGACGGATTGAAAAAGACAGCAGAATATTCTTACGGAGAAGGTGGAATTCAGATCGATTACCGCATAAGTCCTGCCAAAATACTGGACTTAACTTTCGGAGTTCAGTTTGCTACGGGGACTCTGGAGATAGATTTGTATCAGAGCGAACCTGGATTTGGCAACTGGACAAACATCATCAATGAACTTACCGGCACAAATTCATCTCAAAATATTTCCCGAAATCTTAGCGCAAGATTCTATTCGGTTCAGCCACAGGCAGGATTAGGATTGTTTCTGACATCAGTAATCTATGCAAGGCTCAATGTCGGGTATGAGTTTGGCTTTAACAATGACTGGAAAGTAGATGATGACATTTCTGCCACAAATGTTCCGGCGGGAATAAAGGCCGACGGAGTAAATATTAATCTGGGACTGAACTTTGGTCTCTTCAGTAAATAAATAATGGAAAGCATATTAGTTACCGGCGGTGCCGGATTCATCGGAAGCAATTTCATAAAGTATATTCTGGCAAACACAAATTATAGTGTTGTGAATTTTGATAAACTCACTTATGCCGGAAACCTCGAAAATCTTGTCGATGTGGAATTTAATGACCGATACAAATTCGTTAAGGGCGACATCTGTGACAAAGCAGCTGTTGCAAAGGCAATTGAGATGAATAATGTTGACACTATAGTCAACTTTGCTGCAGAATCGCATGTGGACAGAAGTATTCTTGGTGCAGAAGAGTTCATTAATACGAATGTTTTGGGCACGCTGATGCTACTTGAAGTGCTAAAAGAAAAGGGATTATCAAAATATCTTCAGGTGTCAACGGATGAAGTTTACGGGTCGCTTCCTGAAGACAAGCCTGATCTCAAATTCACAGAATCAACTCCGATTACTACAAACAGTCCTTATTCTGCAAGCAAGGCATCTGCCGATTTGCTGTGCAACTCGTTCAGGCATACATTCGGACTTCCTATACTGATAACAAGATGTTCCAATAATTACGGGCCGTATCAGTTTCCTGAAAAGCTCATCCCGCTTATGATTGCCAAGGCATTGAACGGAGAAAAGCTTCCGGTTTACGGCGATGGTAAAAATGTAAGAGACTGGCTTTATGTGGATGATCACTGTTCTGCTATTTTGGCTGTTCTTGAAAAAGGAAAAGAGGGAGATGTTTATAATGTGGGAGGAAATAATGAATGGTATAACATCGATATAGTAAAACTTATTCTTAACAAGCTTGGCAAGAATGAAGATATGATCAAGTATGTAAAAGACAGACCCGGACATGACAGAAGATATGCGATTGATTCATCTAAGATCATGAATGAACTTGGATGGTCACCGGCTCATGATTTTGAGAGCGGAATAGAGCTTACCATTAATTGGTATGTAGAGAATGAGAACTGGTGGAAGAAAGTTATGAGCGGAGAATACATGAATTACTTCGAACAAAACTACGGCTCTAAAATGTCCTAATGAGTTTGGTTGTTGTTTAAACCAAAGTGAATCTTTTCGGAGAATTTGAATAAGAGTTTCAAATTTTTTGATTTGACAAACCGAGCCAAACATTTGCTGTGCGGGAAATTCTCATTAATATGCATTCAGATATGATCTGAATCACCGGGCGCAAAAGCTTCAGAGCAGCTTATAAAAATGAGTAAATGGTTTGAATTTTTTTTTGTACAGTTTTATTTTTGCGAATTATTTATTGAAATATGTCAATCAGAGTAGAAAACCTAACGAAGTATTACGGACAGCAAGCAGCTGTTAAAGACATTTCGTTTGAGATAAACACAGGACAGATCGTTGGATTTCTTGGTCCAAACGGCGCCGGAAAGTCAACGACAATGAAAATGATAACAACTTATCTTGCACAAACAAAAGGTAAGGTTTTTGTTGACGGACTTGATACGGAAGAAAAGGCGATTGAAGTGAGAAGAAAGATCGGATATCTTCCTGAACAGAATCCGCTTTACCTGGATATGAATGTTATTGATTATCTGCGCTTTGCAGCTGAGCTTGAGTCTGTTCCTAAAGCGGAAATAGACAAAGCGATAGAGAGAGTAGTAGATCTTTGCGGACTCAATGAAGTCAGGCACAAAGATATCGGTGAACTTTCGAAAGGATTCAGGCAAAGAGTCGGGCTTGCGCAGGCAATGATACACAACCCGGAAGTACTTATACTTGATGAGCCGACCTCAGGACTTGATCCAAATCAGATCATTGAAATCAGAAAGCTTATCAAGAAGCTCGGGAAGGAAAAAACACTTGTTTTGTCAACACATATCATGCAGGAAGTTGAAGCAACGTGTGACAGAGTTCTGATAATAAATAATGGCGAAATAGTAGCGGACGGAAGCCCAGACTCACTCCAAGATAAATTCCGAGGACAAGTTGAGATTAACATTACCATAAAGAAGGAATCAATTGACAAGGACCTGGTCGAAAGGGCATTTACATCAATTCAGAATGTTGAAAGGGCAAGAGTTACAAAAGTCGACGATAATACGGTAACATTTCACGTTTCAGCAAAGAAAGGTTCAGATGTCAGAGAAGAGATATTCAGAAAGATCGTGTCAATGAATCTCGTTCTTCTTGGCATGAGCAAAGAGGAGAAATCTCTTGAAGACATTTTCAGACAGTTAACGAAAAATTAGGAAATCAATGAATAACATTCTAACGATATACAAGAAAGAACTTCGGTCGTATTTCAGTTCGCCGGTTGCATACATTGTGCTTGCGGTATTCCTGATCATAACCGGCTGGTTCTTCACAAGCAACCTGTTCCTCGGCGGTGTAGTGACAATGAGAAATGTCTTCGATATTATCCCCTTCATTTTTCTTTTTTTCATACCGGCCATAACAATGAGATCATTTGCGGAAGAGAAGAAGACAGGTACAATAGAGTTGCTTCTGACAAAGCCCATTACTGATCTTGATATAGTTATTGGAAAATTCCTTGCAGCGCATACATTAACAGCAGTCGCTTTGCTCTTCACATGGATATATGTTATCAGTTTAACCTTTATCGGAAAGCTCGATTTCGGTGCGGTTGCAGGTGCATATCTCGGATTACTTCTGATGGCGGGTATATATGTCAGCATTGGTATCTTTGCTTCATCTCTTACGCATAATCAGGTAGTTGCTTTTATTATAAGTTTTCTGATTGTGTTTGCCCTGTTTATGCTAAATAAGGTCTTGATGTTCCTTCCTTCAGGACTTGCATCAATATTTGAATATTTAAGTATTGATTATCATTTTGGAAACATTGCAAGAGGAGTACTTGATACAAGAAATCTGATTTACTATTTCAGCGGAATTCTCATCTTCATCCTTTTAACCAAGACTTCCCTTGAAAGCAGAAGATGGTCTTGAGTAAGTCAAAAATTTTAAATCAATCGTGTCTCAAAGCATAATATGAATAAGAAAGACATTTTAATAAAGACGCTCATCATAATCGGAATCATCATTGCGGTAAATGTGATTTCGAAGAGAGTGTTCACAAGAGTTGATCTTACAAAGAACCAGTCATACACGTTGTCGGCAGTAAGCAAGGAGATAGTCGGCGGTTTAGATGACAAAGTTCTTGTCAAAGCCTACTTCAGTGAGAATCTCCCCGCGCCCTACAATAATCTCAGAAGACAGGTTCAGGATATTCTTGATGACTACAAGTCATATTCCGGAGGGAATTTCAACTATGAGTTTATCAATCCGTCAGTTGCTTCAGAAACCGAAGCAAGTGAACTGGATAAGGAAGCTCAGAAATATGGTATTCAGCCGGTACAGATCCAGGCAATGGATAATGACAAGCTTGAAGTGAAGAGAGCTTATCTCGGACTCGTATTTTTATATGGGGGCAAACAGGAAACTATTCCGGTTGTCCAATCACCTGATAATCTGGAGTATGAGATCACCAGTATCCTGAAAAAATTTGCAAACAAGGAAAAGAAGAAGGTTGGTTTTGTAAACGGACATGGCGAAGTCGAACTTAGCAAGATGCAGCAGACACAACAGATTCTAAGCGAGCAATATACCGTTGAAGCAGTTGATCTAAAGACTACGGGTGCAATTGATCCTTCATTTGGAGTTATCTTCATAATGGCACCAAAGTCCGGTTTCAGCGAAGGAGAAAAATTTAAATTAGATCAGTACATAATGAACGGTGGCAACGTTGCCTTTCTTATAGACAAGATCGTTCCGAATTTTCAACAGCAGATGGTTATAGGTAATCCTGTTACAACCAATCTTGATGACATGCTTGCATCTTACGGTATTGTCATAAGAAGTGATCTCATTAGAGACCTGCAGAGTTCCACAGTTCAGGTTCAGTCTGCAATAGGTTTTCCAATTTCGATGAATTATCCTTTCTTTCCGGCCATAACAAATATTGCGAAGGATAATCCTGCATTCAGAAACATAAAGAGTGTCACGCTCACATATGTAAGTTCACTTGACTTGAATGCAACGTCGGGAAAAGGTTTGGAGGTAAAACCTTTGTTGCAGACATCTGACAAATCCGGTCAGGTAGTTGATTTCTTTTTCCTGAATCTGGAGCAGTTTCAGAATATGACAAAAGCATCTGTAGACACACTCTTTGATGAGAAGAGTTATGTAGTTGGCGCAACCTATACAGGAAAGTTCAAGAGTTTTTATGAGGGAAAGGAAGTGCCTGGTGATACATCACAGAGTTTTGTTCCATTCACCGGACAACGCCAGGGAGTGTCGTCAAAGGACAGCAAGATAATTGCAATTGGCGACGGTGATTTTGCAAATGAAGAGAGCAGACCACCGAGAGAAAATATGATATTTCTTGTGAATATGGTTGAGTATCTAATGGATGATGTAGGACTTGCAGAGATCAGAACAAAGATCAGTCCCGAGTCACCTATTGAAGAAACATCTGATGGCAACAAGAAATTCTTGAAGTATTTCAACCTGATATTTCCTCCGGCACTTGTCCTAATCATCGGTCTTCTTGCATGGAAAAGAAGAAACGACAGGAAGAAATCAATGCAGGCAAAATCAAACTAAAATCTCAAAAGTCGATGAAGAGCAAAACAATTTTATATCTTGTAATACTTATCGCACTTGGGTTGATTGCATACTTTGTAACAACTGAAAGAGGTGAAAAGACAGCCAGCTATAAGATCGGAGATACAAAATTCTTTGAAGTTGATTCTGCTAAGGTTGACCGACTTGAGGTCAACACAAAAGACGGCAATCTTGTCCTTGTAAAGAATAACAATGTGTGGTCAATAACTGAGCCATTCAAGTACAAGACTGTTTCTGTCCTGGTGGAGAATGCAATTTCGAATCTGAAGAATATGAAGATCGAGAGTCTTGTATCTTCTAATCCTGGAAAGCAGGAATCATTTGGATTCAAGGATTCTGAAAAGGCGGAGATCACAGTATTTGCAGAAGGCAAACAGGTTGGAAAGTTCCTCCTTGGAAATCCTGCAGCAAGCAATTCATCTTATGCTAAGAAGATGGATTCCGACAATATTTATATTGTTGATAATGTTGACAGGTTTAATTTTGTCAAGCCGAAGCTTGATGACTGGAGAGACAGAGTGATAGTTTCGATCCCAAAAGAATCAATTAAGTCAATTGATTTCAAAACAGGCGGTGAAAGTTTCATTGCTGCAAGAGATGAAAGCGGAGTATTCAGGATCGGGGCTGATTCAGTAGGCAGGGCTTTTGACGGGATATTAAATTTGTTCAATAAAGTTGAAGCAACTGACTTCAAAGATACAACTCTTTCTGCTGAGACTGTATTCACCGATATCGTAAAAGTTGATGCCGGTAATGTAACAGAGCTTAGATTTCTGAGGATTGAGTCAACACCTGTGAAGTACTTGCTCCAAATTCCGGGGGATAATCAGATATATGAATTTGAAGAGGGTTATGTTCAAAACATCTTGAAGAAAAAATCTGAGCTATTGGGCAAGTGATCTCTTTCAACTCTTGTGTTTCTTTTAAAGATTCTAAAGGTTAAGTTTGAATATGCTAAATCTGATCGGCATCATCATTGCGAGCTACTTAATCGGTTCAATACCTTCTGCTTTAATTGTCGGTAAGTTATTCAAAAAAATTGACCTGCGAAATTACGGCAGCGGTAATTTAGGCTCTACAAATGCCTTCCGGGTTCTTGGGGTTCCTCTTGGAATACTTGTGCAGATCATGGATATTGCAAAAGGGCTTGTTGTTGTATTAGTGGTAACTGAATTTTTTTATACTCACCTTCCTTTCACAAATTACACTCCGTTTGAGGATATTACTGTTGCAAAAATAATAGCAGGAGTAAGTGCAATAATCGGGCACACATATTCTGTTTTTGCTGGTTTCAAAGGCGGAAAAGGAATTAACACAGCGCTGGGGGTCTTGATTTCATTGTCTCCGGTTGATGTCGGAATCAGCATAGGATTCTTTGTGGTTACTGTATTATTCTCCGGATATGTTTCACTTGGTTCAATTGTCGCTTCGTTTATTTTTCCCGTAATGATGTTTGTAAGAGAAAATTTCTTTAAGGTCAATATTACAGGCTACAACACTCTCATTTTTTTCAGCATCGCAGTATCTTTACTTCTGATTTACAATCACAGGGAGAATATCAAACGGCTTTTATACGGAAATGAAAACAGATTTGAAAAACTCTGGCTTATCCGGATATTCAAAATAAAGGCGCCGCTTGGCAAGAACTGACACACCTGTCAGACTCTTCTCCTTTACTCTTATTCCAAACACTCAATTCTTACCAAAATGAAAATTGCCGTACTCGGTGCAGGAGGATGGGGAACAACCTTATCAATGGTGCTGAATGAAAACGGGCATTCAGTTGATCTGTGGGAATTCAACAGTGAGTATGCAAAGACAATTGCAGAGTATCGCGAGAATTTCTACTATCTACCGGGTGTCAAGATATCACGGAAGATCAAGATATCAAATGATCTTGAGAAGTCAGTTGCCGGCAAGAGTCTTATAATAATAGCAACTCCGACTCAATACATCAGAACAAGTCTTTCAGCATTGAAAGATCACATGTTCGGAGATACGCTTCTGGTCAGCGTTTCAAAAGGTATTGAAAAAGGTTCTCTGCTGCTTGTATCGGATATACTGCTTGATATGTTCAGACACACAAAAAAGGATAATATACTTTGCTTGTCCGGACCATCTCATGCGGAAGAAGTCTCCAGGAAGGTACCCACCGCGGTTGTTTGTGCTGGTAATGATCTCAGCAAAGCTGCGGTTGTGCAGAAGGCATTTTCGAATGACTATTTCCGGGTCTATTCCAGTCAGGATCTGATTGGTGCTGAGGTTGGCGGAGCTTTGAAAAATGTAATTGCAATTGCCGCAGGAATTTCTGACGGCGCAGGTTACGGGGATAATACAAAAGCCGCAATCATGACAAGAGGTATTAACGAAATCATGAAACTTGGATTGAAGATGAATGCAGAGCGGGAAACGTTTTTTGGACTTTCAGGGATTGGAGACTTGATTGTGACTTGTTCATCAAAACATTCCAGGAACAGAAGAGTCGGTGAGCAAATAGGAAGCGGCAGAAAACTTGATGACATTCTTAAGGAAATGAAAATGGTTGCCGAGGGAGTCACTACGACAGAATCTGCATATCAACTTTCCAGAAAACTAAAAATCGAACTTCCAATTACAAATCAGGTTTATAAGATATTGTTTGAAGGAAAAGATCCTCATACGGCGACTCAAAAGCTTATGAAGAGAGAATTGAAAGTTGAAAGTTGAAAGTTGCCTGCCCGTCTCTGACGGGAAAGTTTTTGCTAGGTCGTTCTATCATATAGAATCAGATATTTCTAATTTCTAATTCTCAATTTTTAATTGAAAAAAAAGCGGGCACTCCTTTCAAGGACCCGCTTTTTTTATAAGCTGAAATCGCTGTCAGTATTACTTCACAAGAGCCATCTTCATTACTTTTACAAAGCCCTGTGTTTCGAGTCTGTAGAAGTAAACGCCGCTCGACAAGGTCGAGGCGTTGAAATTGGTTGTGTGGAATCCTGCTGCCAATGATTGATTCACAAGTGTTGCAACTTCCTTACCTGAATTGTCAAATACCTTCAGTGATACAAAACCGTCTGTAGGAATTTGGAAATTGATCTTTGTCGCAGGATTGAACGGATTCGGGAAGTTCTGGCTGAGAGCAAATGAAACCGGTGTTCCGATTACAACTTCACTGCTGAGGTTGTGATACTCGAAATTACCGTTGTAATCAATCTGCTTCAGTCTGTAGTTGTATGAACCTGTTTCAATGTTTCTGTCATTGAAGCTGTACAGATATGAGTTCGTTGTTGTTCCGTGTCCCTGAACGAATCCCATCCTGAGCCATGTTTCAGAGCCGACTGATTTTCTTTCAACTTCAAATCCGGCATTATTAATCTCTTCACTTGTCTGCCACGAAAGTTCCACTGATCTTCCGTTTATGACTGAAGCGAAATTGGTCAGCTCAACAGGCAAAGCTCCGAAAGTGATCTCTGTTGTTCTGAGTCCTGTGGTTGTCCTTCCGAGAACGAGAAGCTGTGTAGCTTCTATTGTTGGTCTCAAGCTTGCGTATGTTATGCCCCCCGGAACCTGCAATTTGCCGGTTGCCTTGAGAATGTCGAGGCTTTGGGCATTTGACCAGGTGACCGTATCAGAAACTCCACTGCCATTGGTACTAACTAAGTAAGAACTTAGAGTTCCGGAACCGGTAACTACAAGCTGGATGCTGTCAACGGCAATAGGATTTCCAGCAGTATCTTTGGTCTCAATATAGAAATCTTCAAAGCCTACACCCTGTCTGATTTCAATAGTGCTGAGCTGTGTTGAAGAACCTCCGTTTGCAAGCACATCTGCGATGATAGCATTTACACGGTTTCTGAAAGTAGTCAGATCGATTCCACCCGCTACTGAAGTAATCGTACTTGGATCAACATTGTTTCTGAAGTGCCAGATTGCAAATTGAACTGCGCAAGCTTCATCGCTATTATTTGCCAATCTTCCCGGGGAATTTGTTACTGCAGGGAAGTAATTGTTTGTAATGTAGATCGCCTGCGGAATGGTTGATGCAGAATCCTTTGCAGTATCGCTTAAGCTGATAGGTGTGCAAAGGTCTAAGCAATAGAACGGAGTGTTTGCAACTCCGTCAAGATTACACGGAATAACGCCCGCATAAGCACCGCTTGCGAGTCCGCCGCAATTACCTTCAGTAAAGTTGCAAGTCCTGCCTACAAACTGTGCATTGAATGCCGAGTTGACAATTGCCCGGCTGTTGCCGTACTGTGCGAATGAATCTGAAGTGAAAACAAGGATCAATAAAGCAAGAATAGAGAATAATCTTCTCATTTTTTGTGCCTCCTTTTAAGGAATAATTTGTTAATAAAAAAAACGACAAACTATTACTTTGGGGTGATAATAATTTGCTAATGAATTAATTGCCCTGTCGTTTGGGGGCCCGTAATGTTTAAGCATGACAACTTAATCCCATTTGTATTAATTGTCAATAACGAAATTAGATTATGAAGTTCAAAAATTCGTAACATAACAGCTACATAAAAGCACAACGGGAGCCGTAAGCCCCCGTTGTGATATCTAAAAATCTTACTGCTAAGTTTGAATTACTTCACAAGCAACATTTTCTTAGTGGCTACAAACTCATTGCCATTACCATTAAATGACAGCTTGTAATAGTATGCTCCGGTGGCAAGTGAAGAACCATCAAGTGTTACAGTGTAGTATCCTGTCTGCTGAACTCCGTTGACCAGGTTTGCAACCAGCTTACCGCTCATATCAAATACACTAAGAGTTACAAGTCCTGATGATGGAATATCATAACTAATCTTTGTGCTTGGGTTGAATGGATTCGGATAGTTCTGTGCAAGTGAGAACTTTTCAGGAGTTCCGACTTCGACTTCATTATTCAGGTTGAAATATTCAAAGTTGCCGTTGTAATCTGTTTGTTTCAGCCTGTAAGAATAGTTTCCTGATAGAAGATTCTTATCTGTGAATGAATAATCCTGAGAAGTTGTGGTTGTTCCGTTTCCAGCTACTTGTCCTACAGCTACCCAAGTGTTACCATTTGTGAATCTTCTTTCAACTGTGAATCCGGAATTATTGGTTTCAGTTGATGTGGTCCAATTCAATTTTACATCTCTTCCCATAACATTTGCAACAAAAGATGCGAGCTCAACCGGAAGTGCTCCCCAATCTGCAGTTGCCATTACATTAGTAAGAACAGGCTTTGCAAGTACAAGTGCTTGTCTGTTATGTCCGCTGCTTGCATAGATCATACCTTGCGGCATTGTTGCAACCGCAGTTGCCGTGATCGTGCCTGACGGAGCTCCGGTTACATATACCGGATCAGAAAGACCGGTTGCTGGATTTGTGTTCACGGAGTTTGTGCTTAGAGTTCCATCAGAGAATGACACTTGAACATTGTTTACTCCAATGGGATTTCCATCCTGATCAAGAGTCTTTACAATGAAAGCATCTGGATCAACATCAGGAAGTATTTGCAGAGTTTGCACGGCAGTAATGAATCCTGCATTTGCATTTGCATCATCAATGATTTCATTGGCTCTGGTTCTTAAAGCAGCTTGATTGTCGCCCGTTACGCTGCTGATGTTAAGGTTATGCCTGAAATGCCAGATGGACAATTGAATTGATGCAGCTTCGAGATTGTCAGATAACTTACCCGGATAGCTAGTTCTGTATGGATAGTAATTGTTCAATACATAAATAGTCTTCGATCCTGTAAGAGCCGAGTCTCTGATTGTATCGCCAGGGGCTATAGATCTGCAAAAATCAGCGCAATAGAACTGTGTCTGGGTTCCATTAACTGTGCAGTTAAGTACTCCGGCAAATACGGATTGTGTCTGGTTGTTACATGGGTTAGTAAGTGAAACGTTTTGTCCCGCACCGGTTCCATCAAACCGGGCTTCACTCACTGCGTACTGCGAATTGGCTGTGCCATAGGTGAATAGCACAAGCACAAGAAGCGCTAAAAGCGTTCTCATTTTGGTTCTCCTTTCATTTAATTAATTTTTTCTAACTTGATTACAACTCTTTAATAAGCACAAACAAATTTTTGGGGAATCTGTCCGTAGATCTGTAATCGTTCAAAATTAAGCAACTGAATCTAATAGAGCAAATAAAAAATTTGTAATTTGTGAAACAAGAAGTCTGAAATTTTTCCGGTTTTAGCCTTTAAACAATCAAATTCCTAATTAATTAGCTTAATATTGTGATGTGGCAAGTATGTTGCACATCAACTGCTATTCTGCAAAATGATATGGCTGAATTGATGATAGAAAAATTTAGGGATATAATTTCGCATTATTATTCAGATCCGGAATCATAAATCTTGTCCAGCTTTGCCAGCAGCCAAGTCTTTCGCCTTATTGTTGAGTTATTTGAAATACTCTCTTTAGCCTTCGAATAATCGTAGCTGCTCAATCCTGTCTGCTTGTGTTTGATAAGGAACTTCACATGCTTGATAAATTCAGATTGACTATTGATAACATTTTCGGAAAGAATCTTATTATTACCTATATAGTACTTGAATGAATCTGCAATTGATAAAGCTGAATCAATAAAGTCCTTTTCGTAATAGATCATAAGCAGCAAAGCGTCTGAATCGAGTTTCAAAATAATGTCATCAAGTTCAAGCGCGGATAAGAACTTCAGTGATTCATCAAATTCTCCTTTCTCAAATGTCAGAACTGCCATACTATAATTGAGAATGTTATCTCTCATTTCAGGGTTGTGATAATCCCGGAATTTTTTTATAAAACTCTCTGCCCAATCGAACTCCTTTAACCTAAGCGCATATATGAGTATGGTCCTGTATTCAGAGAAGTTGATAAACTCCCGCTCTCCGGAAACATAGAGATTCTTATCTATCATAAGTTTGTAATTTTCAAACAGCTCCCGGATATATTTAACTTTTCCCGCAGAGACATTGAGAAGGCAGAAGATGTTTAGGTGAGAGAAAAAGATATAAAGAAGGTTGTTGTTCAACTTGTATGAAATTTCTATAAGCGATGACTTCATTGCGCTGATAAGCTCCTGCTGATACGGATCCTTCATTAGCTTTACATCCAACTTACAGAGCTGTATGAACAACTGTTCGGTATCAGTCAGATATTGAGATTCTTCTAAGTATTTGATAATGTCAAAGATCTCAAAGAACTCTTCAAATAATTTCACATCTTCTGAATCCTTGAATGAATTCCTGTTGACAAGCATCATGTTGCTATATACACAGCTTGTCAGCAGAAGATGCATGAGCAGGTATGTGTGAGATTTTATGAGACTTGGTTTGAGCATGTGCAGCTTGTTAGTTCTAATCTCAAAACTCGATTTCAACTCTTCCCTGAAATGCTTGTAATAGAATGATTCATTGGTGATCTCTTCTTTCTCTTCGAAGCTATTCTCATGCTTTTGAAGCAGTTTTCGGAATAAAGCCGTTTGGTTTCTTCTTTCAAACTGATCAAGCAGACTTGTTACCTTCCTGTCCTGATGTATCATGTTATCAATCACACAAAGATATTCTTCAGCAAGTTTCAGCAGGTTTGAGAAATATTTCCTGAAGATGACATCATCATATTCCTTTCCCGGATTTACCTTCCCATAAAGATATTCCCGCGTTAGCACTTTATTATCAAATGAAGGATGAAATTTCCGTATTTCAACGAGAATCTTTGTAAGCGTTTTCTGGGAATTGAAAAAAGGTGATGAAACAAATTTCTCAAATTCTGCCAATTCTTTTGCTGTGAAGCTCTTAAGAAGTCTTATGAATGTAGTCTCTGAAATATTTTTTTTTGTGTTGCCTTTCATAGTTCACAAGTGAATTTATGAATCGCTTGATTTGGCGACAAAAATAACATTTTTTTGCTACATTAGATAATCATTACTTCACAAATAGACCCAAATTCTTTTGCGCATGAATATATTTCTGATTAGTTTTGCTAACAATTTTTTTAACCCCCAAGGTCTATTGATTTGCGGAAAAACGATTCGGGATATGATACCCAAAGTCATATCCTACGGATCCCAAATTCGGAAACGAATCGCTTTTCTTTTGATAGATCAACAAAAAACGAAAGGAGAAAACTTGAAGAGGATTGCACTGTTTTTTCTAATTCTTTTTTTCTCGGCAAATGTTTATGCACAATACACTCCTGCGTCAGTTGAAGGAGTTAAGCCGGGAAGAAATACCACGTTCAAAAACCCTTACAGTAATTCCAACGAGACCAGATTTATAGGTCTGTGCTTCGGAAAGATCTACAACCCAAATTCCGGTCCCGATGTTTGCTTCTACAGTCTTGACGTAATCAAACTTGCAAACGGCTGTATGCCGAATTTTGACTATGTTGACGATCCGAATTATGTGCTTAATTCAAAGATCTGCTACATCCTCAAAACATATTATCCGGGAGCAACAGGTCCGGGACAGCTTGGTAATCTTGATAACGAAGCTGCAGCAATTCAATTGGTTATCTGGAATTATACAAATGGGCTGGATTTAAGCACCATCACTAGTAATACAGTCAAGAACAGAGCCAACGCAATAAAGGCTTATGTTGAAGCTAATGCAACAAGCTGCTCACCTAATGTTACTTTCGAAATCATCATGGATGCTGATCCGGATTATTTCCTTGTCAGAACGACAGACGATAACGGAAACGGAATTGCAGTTAACAACATTGCATTGTCAATTACAGAAGGTTCATTAAGTGATGATACAGTAAATACTACAAGTCCTTCAGGGTATTCAAATCCTGTACAGGTTATAAATGCAGCTTCAGGAGAGATAACAGCGATCAGCAACAATATCATCATGCCGAAAGGAACTGTATTCAGACATTCATCAGATCAGTGTCCGAGAGTTGTACTTGCTTGCCCGGGTCCCGGTGAGAAGAGAATAACAATTGACTGGGGCGCTCTTCCGGTTGAACTGACTTCCTTTGTCTCAGTTGTGACTGCAAATAATGTTGAGCTCAAATGGACAACTTCTTCAGAGCTTAATAATTCAAACTTTGAAATTGAAAGGAGAATCTCAGGTTCTTCAGTGTGGAATAATGCAGGCAGAGTTTCAGGCAATGGAACAATCTCCACTCCTGTTAGCTATTCATTCACAGACAGAAATCTTTCTTCGGGAAGATATGATTACAGACTGAAGCAGATAGATTACAATGGCAACTTCGAATATTTTAACCTCAGCAATGAAGTTGAACTAGGTGTGCCTGCTAAATTTAGTCTGTATCAAAACTATCCTAACCCATTTAATCCTGAGACAAAGATAAGGTTTGATATGAATGTCGAAGGAAATGTTTCTGTAAAGGTTTTCGACTTCACAGGAAAAGAAGTTGCAACTCTAGTAAACGGATTCATGCCGGCAGGTTATCATACTGCTTCACTTAATGCAGGAGCTCTTGGACTTTCAAGTGGAATATATTTCTATAAGATGGAAACCGCCGGTTACCTGAAGATTCTTAAGATGACACTGATAAAGTAAATCCTGATGATCAGCGTATATGGTCATACTTGATTCTGTGAATTGTGTTTATGTTGGTTAATGGATAAATTAGCCGGGCTTAAAGATAAGGCAGATTCCCCAAGTCTGTTTGCTTTAAAGCTTCAAGCCCGGCAATTATATTGAAAGGAGAAAAAAATGAAAGCGGCAACTTTGTTGCTGTACTTTTTTTTATGTTCAGCAATTGTTAGTGCACAGTACACAGCAGCATCAATATCCGGTTACACCAACGGATCAAATGTAACTTATATTGATCCGTTGACCGGTTCCTTAGAAACAAGATTCGCGGGTTTGCTCAACGGAAGGTTAATTGACACTTCTACAGGACCTGCGGTTTCATATTATTTCCTGGATGCCAAAATACCATTAGGATACAATCTTCCGCGAAACGACTATTTTGATGACATTATTTCTGATGGTATTGATCGGCATGCATGCTGGATAATTAACAACTTTTATCCCGGTGATACTGCTACAGGTCAGTTAAGTGATTTAAATTTAGAAGCCTCGGCAATTCAGTTCGCCATCTGGCACTTTACTTCAGGAATACAGCTAAACACAATAACTAACCCAACGATCAGAAACAGGGCATTGGAAATACAGAACATGGCCGCTAACAATGCTTGCGGTGTTCGGCTATCTGTTGAGTTTGTGCTTGATGAGGATCCCGAGTATTTTTCTATCAGGACTGTTGATGATAACGGCAACCCGATTGCAGTTGACAGCATAGTCTTATACTACGATGAAGGAATCTTGAGTTCATACTTAGTCAATACAACTTTGCCTCTTGGAATTTCGGAACGCGTTCAGGTCATAGGTGCAAATACAGGTTTGATCGGAGCTTTCAGCAGAAAGTTTGTCTTTCCGAAAAGCAGCATCTTCAGACATCAGTCACCTGATTTTCCCAGAATATTTCTTGCTGAGCCGGGCTTTGGGCCGAGGCATTTTACGTATGATTGGGGAACTTTACCCGTTGAGCTAACTTCATTCAATTCATTTGTTCACGGAAGTGATGTTGAACTTAAGTGGTCAACTTCTATGGAGATAAACAATTCTCAATTTGAAATAGAAAGGAAATCCGTTCCGGGTATCTGGAAGAGTGTCGGGTTGGTAAGTGGGAGCGGGACTGTAAATTTTCCCACTGATTATGATTTCAAAGACAGGAATGTTGCCATCGGAAATTATCGATACCGTCTGAAGCAAGTTGACTATAACGGCAACTATGATTTTTTTGAACTGGCACAGACCGTTAATGTTGGATCTCCTGTCCGCTTTGAACTTGGACAAAATTATCCGAATCCATTCAATCCATCTACCAAAATATATTACAAATTGCATACTTCAGATTTTACAACGCTGAAGGTTTTTGATATGACAGGAAAGCAAATTGCCGTATTGGTAAACAAAAGACAGGAAGCGGGAACTTATGAAGTAAACTTTAGCGCTTCGCAATTCGGGTTAACGGCAGGTGTATATGTTTACAAATTGGATTCGGGTGGGTTTTCTATCACTAAGAAAATGGTGGTGCTTGAGTAAATGAATTGAGACATAATGAAAACAAGAAGCCGGAACAAGTTCCGGCTTCTTCGTTTTTGGATCAAAGTGTTACAGAATGGATCAGAGTAAAGTCTTCATCTTTTAATCTCAGCCGGATATTTTCAGACTTCCAATTGATTCAAAATCACTGTCCTTCATTTATCAGCTCGATCGGATCTTTCTCATTCCAGCTAAGATAATATACCGGGTCATTCATATCTCTTGCATACGTTGTAAGCTTAAGCGGTCTGAATGTATCCATCATCACTGCTGTCTCATGAGTTTCTTTCTTGTCAAGATTTGCTTCAACAGTTCCCGGGTGCGGTCCGTGAGGTATGCCATTCGGATGCAGGCTGATCGATGCATAATCAATTCCTTTTCTGCTTGTAAAATTTCCGTCAACATAATACAGCATCTCATCAGAATCCAAATTGCTGTGATTGTATGGAATCGGAACTGCAAGCGGATGGTAATCAAGCAGTCTCGGGCAGAAAGAACAAATCACAAAGCCGGGAGCATGAAATGTCTGATGTATAGGCGGTGGCATGTGGATCTTTCCAGTGATCGGCATGAAGTCATTGATATTGAAGATCCATGGGAAATAGAATCCGTCCCAACCTACAACATCTAAAGGATGAAAATCATAATGAATTGAAACTATCTTCTCACCTTTCTTAACCTTAATAATGAAATCGCCTTTCTCATCAATGGTAAGAAGTTCCGCAGGTGCCTTTATGTCTCTTTCGCAATATGGCGCATGCTCTGCAAGCTGTCCAAACTCATTTCTGTATCTTGTCGGAGTTGTTACCGGACCTACAGATTCAAAAATAAGATATCTTGCTTCATCCGTACTATGAATGAGTTTGTAAATCACTCCTCTTGGAATCACAATGTAGTCACCCTCTACAAAATCCAATACACCAAGTTGTGATTCAAGCTTTCCTTTTCCTTCATGAATAAAAATTATTTCATCACACAATGCATTCTTGTAATAGTAATTCATCTGTTCTGCAGGCCTGCAAATGCTCATCACAACATCGTTGTTAAACATTATCGGCTTTCTGCCGCTAACTGCATCGCCTTCCTTTTTTGCCGGCTTGGTTCGGAAGTGATAAGGCCTAAGAGAAGCTTCTGTCCATTCTTCAATTGTTACGATCTCTACTTCCGGAGAGATCTCCTTAATCTTAGCAGGTGAATTTATGTGATATGCATTAGTATAAATGCTGTCGAATCCGATAGTTGAAAAGAGTTCCTCTTTGTATAGCGAACCGTCAGGCTGCCTGAATTGTGTATGCCTCTTCTGAGGTATCTGTCCGAGTTTATGGTAGTACGGCATGTTTCACTGATTTATTTTTTAAAAACTTATGCTTTAGTTTTTGCAATTGAATCTTCATATTCCTTTGCTTCAAGATATCTTTCCGCATCGATTGCTGCCATGCATCCGCTGCCGGCTGCAGTTATTGCCTGTCTGTAATAATGATCCTGAACATCTCCGCATGCAAAGACTCCCTCGATATTTGTTCTGGAAGAATGACCTTGTGTGATCAGATATCCGTTCTCATCCATTTCAAGAATCCCCTTGAACAGCTTTGAATTTGGCTCATGACCTATGGCTGTAAAGAATCCTGAACATTCCAATACGGTTTCTTCATTTGTTTTCACATTCCGGACCCTTGCACCGGTAACAGTCTTTCTGCCGTCTTCTTCCGTTCCAAGTATCTCTTCCACTACCGTATCAAGGATGACTCTTATCTTAGGATTGCTTCGTGCCCTGTCCTGCATGATCTTCGATGCACGGAATTCATCTCTTCTGTGAATCAGTATCACCTCGCTTGCATGACGTGTCAAGTAGTTTGCTTCTTCCATTGCCGTATCGCCACCGCCTACAACTATCACTTTCATTCCCTTAAAAAAGAATCCGTCACAGGTTGCACATGAAGAAACTCCATAACCCATGAAATGTTTTTCTGATTCAAGTCCTATCCACTTTGCCGAGGCACCCGTGGATACAATTACCGTATCACTTGTATATTCATTTCCTCCATCATCGATTACTTTGAATGGTGAAGAGCCGAAGTCTACTTTTTCAATATTCTTGTAAATAGACTCTGCGCCAAACCTGTGCGCTTGTTTTCTCATAACATCCATAAGTTCAGGTCCCTGTATTCCGTGTTCGAAGCCGGGGTAATTCTCAACTTCAGTTGTTATCATCAATTGACCGCCGGGTTGTACTCCTTCAAATATGAGCGGGCTGAGATTTGCTCTTGCCGAGTAGAGGGCAGCTGTTAAGCCGGCCGGACCTGAGCCGACCACTATTACTTTCCTGTGATTGTTTTGCATATTGTTAATTGGTTTGTCTGTTTACTTCAATAATTACTTTCATGTAGATCAGCTGATGCTGTTGAATTCAATTTTCTGTTTCAGAATCATGTTTCCGGGATTTTTTTCGAGTGCAAGTTTCCAATACTTCAAAGCATTTACGTTATCTTTCATGGCATCATAAACATCTCCCAAATGCTCAAGCACAACAGCACTGTTTGGATTGACTTTCAGAGACTTTGAAATATACTCTTTAGCTTCCTTATACTTTCTCATCTTAAAATAGATCCAACCTATTGTATCCAGGTAAGATGAATTCTCCGGCTCCTTTTCAATGGCTATTCTTGCCATGGTCAATGCCTTGTCAAGATTCTTATCTCTCTCTGAAAGATTGTAAGCATAATTATTAAGGATCAATGCGTTTGTCGGATCGATCTTAAGAGCACGTTCATAAGATTCCTCAGACTTCGAATACTGACCCTGAGTATCATAGGCAAGAGCAAGTGCAGATAATATGTTGATATCCGCAGGATAAAGTTCTACTGCTTTTTCGTAATGCATGATCGCTCCGGTAAGATTATCCTGTGACTGATAAGACAATCCTTTTATGTAATGCAGTCTGTAGTCTTCAGGAAATCTTGCCAATCCAAGATTAACAACCTTGACAGCAGATACAGCATCGCCGTTCTGATAGTATGTCAATCCCACTGTCACATATGCCTCTCTTGAAGTATCAGCTTTCTCAAGTGCTGTTAACAACATTTCCTCGGAACCGGTCTGATCATTTCTGATAAGACGGATCGTTGACAAGTAGTAGAACGGTAACCATTCATTTGGGTATTGCAAACTCAGATTTTCAAAGATACCATTGGCAATATCGGCTGATGAACTGTCCTGTGAAACCATATTGAGATACAGCTGTCCAACTTCGAGTTTTTCCTGGAACCCGAGCGAATCTTTTCCGAGCATTTGACTGAAGTTCTCAAATGCCTTATCGCTTTCGTTCTTTAGGAAGTATATTCTGACAAGTTCTGTCTGAACTGCTTTATCTAATGGATTGAGCATGAAAACATTCTCATAAACTCTTCTTGCATCATCATACTTTCCTGTCTGCATATAGAGCGAGCCAAGCATTCTCTTAAACTCAACATTATATGGATCTATTTTCAGAACGTTTTCAAGAACTACCGCTGCCTTTTCATAATTTCTGTTTGACACATAAATGTCATACATCTTATTCAGCACATCAAAATCATATCCGATCTTGTCTGTGATTCTTTCGTAAACTTCCAATGCCTGTGCAGGCATCTTAAGTTCTTCATAGAGTCGTGCAAGTGAATAGAGTCCGTAAGTATATTCTTTGTCGATCTTAAGGATCTTTTCATAGGTTGCCGCTGCCTTATTGAAATCCTTTGATGCAATATATGAATTAGCCAGGTTTTCCAGATAATCTACATTGTTCGGATCAAGTAATAAAGCATTTTGAATCTCAGTTCTGGCTTCTTCATACTTTGCCAGTTTGAAATACACATCTGAAAGTGCATGATGAATTCCCGCTGACCTGTCAAATTTCAGAGCCGACTGATAACATTGAACAGCACCCACATAGTCGTGCTTCAATTCGAGGGTTTTCCCTTCTATGAACAGATCCAATGCCTTATCCTTATTGGAATAGGCGGGCTTGCCGTTCA
>CALEVL010000054.1 GCA_937924675.1 uncultured Ignavibacteria bacterium
ATTGAAATAGTATTCTGACATTACAAAAATGTCCGGATCTTTTATTATCTCTTCAAACGAAATGAAGTTGTTTATCATTTTCTGATTCTTGAACATGTAGTTCAGGATCTCATTTGCCCACACGTACTTCTCTCCAAGCCAAACCAAATCAATTGAGTGAAGTGAATAGCATCCCGGTTTAAGCACACGGTTAATATCCTTCAGGATATTACCGTAAGTTTCTATGTCATTCATGGGTACATGCTCAAGAGTTGAAATCGAAAAGACCAGATCAAAATAATTATCCGGAAGTTCTTTGTTGAAGTTACCCATATAATCATAGACGAGTTTTATGTCCTCAATCTGTACATCTTGTCCAAGCGGACCATTGCCAACACCTTCCAGTTTATCAATATTCCAGCATTCATGCTCTTTCTTAAAGTACTCAAGAATTCTTGACGTACCGCCACCTACATCCAGCATCTTTATCGGGCGGTTGTAGTTCTGCTTTATGAAGGAGAATGTCATTAAGTCCTGATATATTTTCAGATCACAATTTCCCGGATCAACTTCAACGCCGAATAATTCAACATCATATTTCATTTTCTTAAAGAATTCAAAATGAGTTCTCTTTGAATAAGTGAAATAGTCGAAGTTTTCAATCTTCAGAAAATTCTCTTTGTAAGCTCGCGGTGCGAAACGCAACACTTCTTCAGGAGTTAATACAGAAGTTACTTCCGGTTCCTTTTCAAGCGGTGCCGGTTTTTCAGTTACATGAACCTGTATTTTCTTGTTTGCGGGCTCTCCGTCTAATGGCTTCCTGCCTGCGGTCAGCACAGACAACCAGTTCCAGGGACGGTTCCTGTCTTCTCTCTTTTGCTGCCACATATATATCTCAGCCACGAACATAGGATTCTCAATCATTAGAATAGGAAGCATAGACTTGATCATATCAGCATCTGCATTACAGAGCCATTCTTCCCAAAATACATTCATTGTTTCCTTTGGCTTCAGCCACTCGAATCCTGCACTCTCATAAGCATCAAACACTGCCCTGACATTCTGTCCGTAATAGACATCGTAAGAATGAAAAACTATACCTCCGGGTCTTAGCAGTTTGAATGTTTCATCAAACACTCCCTTAAGATCTTCATTCGGCACATGTTCAATTGTGGAAACAGAATAAATCATATCGAAGTAATTCTGAGGCAGAGCAGGATTGTTTTGCCCGAGCAAACCGTGATGGAATTTTACCTTTGGATAATCGCTTCTGTACTTTTTTAGTTTGTCTTCAGGTACTGAATTATCTCTTATTGTATCATCAAGTCCCCATATCTCGCACTTGTCATAAAGGAGTTCAAATATATAAGAGCCGGTTCCATGGCCCACTTCAAGGATTCTCTCGAATCCATTTTCTTCAATCAAGTTTATTGCTTCAGCATATCCCAAAGGTTTAAGCGTATTCTCATGCCTTGAAAGCATCGGGTATTTCTTTGCAGCATCCCACCAATGCTTAGTGGTTCCTAATTCGAACATTAATCTACTGTTTGTATTTTAATTCAAAGCTTCGGGATAATTACCCGACAGCTAAAGATTACAACAATTCAATTCACAATGGCAATGTTAAAGCAATCGTATTTGATTAAGTGCCGGTTTGAACTCCGGCAGATTAACATGATTGAGAAAGTTGATTTGTTACTGAGGTAAAGAATTTTGCATAATATTCATATATAAAAAGCAAACTTCAATTCATAATCAATCTGCATCTGACAATATTACTCTTGTTACTCTTCTCGTTCCCAAGCCCCTCATACTGTCCGAAAACTCAGATTCCCCGCTCGCTCCCAAACTCCGGTTTGGGAGCGCTCTTGCACATGAAACTCCGTTTCATATCCTTTTTGTGGCGTCTGTGGACTTCCCTCCTGACGCAAATCCTTTAAAAAGAGCACTTGTCTAATTGCTTCTGTATTGGAGATGCAGTTCTGCCGCTTCACATACTCTTGGTGTAAAAAGGAGAACTGGAGATTGAAGATCTGGAATAGAACTTATTGCATGTAAGAATCGAAGCAGAGCTTCTATAACAAGTGCGTACCCAAACAGGAGTTTGGGTACGAGCATAAATGTTTTCGGACAGCCTGTTGGGCTTGGGAACGAAATTCTTGGGGCTGGGGCTTTTCCTTCTCGCTCCCAAGCCCCAGCTTGGTAGCGCTGCTGTGCAAATGCTAAGAGAGGTTCTATGAAGCAAGAGAAGGTCTGTAAGTAATAGCGTTACCAAGCAGCCTGCCTGCCCGCCGAAGACAAAACTAGTTCTGCTCTCTGCAGGCGGGCCTGCCCACTTGCCATTGAATTTTCGAATGCATTATGGCAGGCAGGGGGCTTGGTAACGAGTAGTTGTAAACTCCGCAGACTCTGACCGCGGGCTAGGATATGGAGTGGTTTCTAATATTATTATAATTTCACACTAAACAACAAAACATACATTGTAAAAAAACACATAGAACCTTATATTCGCAAAACTAAACTCCATTTGCTACATCTGCGACGGATAAAATTCCGGCGGCAAAATCAATATGCCTGATCCAAACATAATTCCCCAAAAACATAGGATCGAAAAGACTGACAGGAAGAATCTGCTTGGAAATGATTCGTTCGTCATTTGGTTTACAGGACTTTCGGGTTCGGGCAAGTCAACTCTTGCCAATTTGCTTGAACAGAAACTTCATGAGCAAGGAGTTCTTACTTATATTCTTGACGGCGATAATGTTAGAACAGGTTTGAACAAGGATCTTGGTTTCGGTGATGAAGACAGAGTAGAGAATATCAGAAGGCTGGGAGAAGTATGTAAACTGTTTCTCGATGCCGGCGTTGTTGTTCTGACTGCTTTTATATCGCCTTTCAGGTCTGACAGGGAAACCGTGAGAGAACTTGTCGGCAAGGAAAATTTTCATGAGGTGTTTGTTAAATGTCCGCTGGAACTTTGTGAATCAAGAGATGTGAAGGGATTGTATTCAAAAGCACGAGCAGGGCAGATTCCTAAGTTCACCGGAATCGATTCCCCCTACGAAGAACCGCTCAGTGCAGAACTTGTGATTGATACTTCAGTATCATCGTTAGAAGATTCTGTATCTGCACTTGATGATTACGTGAACACATTGTTAAGAAGAAAATAAATTGATGGAAACATACAACTTAAATTATCTGCGGGAACTTGAAGCCGAATCAATCTATGTCATCAGAGAAGTTGCGGCACAGTTTGAAAGACCTGCGCTCTTGTTCTCCGGTGGAAAAGATTCAATTGTCCTTGCACACCTCTCGCGCAAGGCGTTCTATCCGGCAAAGATTCCGTTTCCGTTGATTCATATAGATACGGGACATAACTTTGAAGATACTTTAGCATTCAGAGATGAACTTGTTGCTGAACTCGGTGTAAGATTAATTGTAGGAAATGTTCAGGACTCAATTGAAAGCGGAAGGGTAAAGGAAGAGACCGGCTATAATGCCAGCAGGAACATGCTTCAGACTGTCACACTGCTCGACACACTTGAAGAACATAAGATTGATGCGGCTATGGGCGGAGCCAGAAGAGATGAGGAGAAGGCCCGTGCAAAGGAAAGATTCTTTTCGCATCGTGATGAATTCGGTCAGTGGGATCCAAAAAATCAGCGACCCGAACTCTGGAATATTTTCAACGGAAAGAAAAATCCGGGTGAACATTTCAGAGTGTTCCCTATCAGCAACTGGACGGAGATGGATGTTTGGCAATATATTCACATGGAGAAGATCAAACTTCCAAGTCTTTATTTTTCACACGACAGACTTTGCTTCAAACGTGACGGTTCAATATTGGCGTATTATGACTTCATGCGGCTGAGAGACACTGAGAAGCCTGAGATGATGAGAATAAGATTCAGAACGATTGGTGATATTACATGTACAGGAGCTGTTTTTTCGGAAGCACTGACACTCGAAGAAGTGATTCTGGAAGTTGCCGCATCGAGGCAAACAGAGAGAGGAACAAGAGCTGATGACAAGAGATCGGATTCTGCAATGGAAGACCGAAAGAAAGAAGGATACTTCTGATCTTTCTTTGCATATTCAACAAATAGCCGACAAGCAAATAAGTGAGTTGCTTATAATTTTGATAACCATCCCCAAGTCAAGTAAAGAATGCATCGTGAAACAATTGAGTTTATAAAGAAACAATTCGGACATAAGGATTTCATTCCGTTGCATGAACCGGTTTTTTCAGGCAACGAAAAAAAATATCTAAGCGAATGTATAGACTCCACTTACGTTTCGTATATTGGAAAGTTTGTCCATGAGTTTGAACGTAAGATACAGGATTTTACAGGCGCAAAATTTGCAATAGCTACTTCTAACGGTACAGTTGCTCTGCACTCAGCATTGATACTTGCTGGAGTCAAAAAGGATGACGAGGTTCTTATCCCCGCACTTACCTTTGTGGCAACTGCAAATGCTGTTGCTTATTGCAACGCTAATCCACTTTTTGTTGACAGCAGTAAGAGAACACTTGGAATAGATGTTGAAAAGTTGAACCATTTTCTTGAGACTATAGCAGATATTGGGAATGACGGTTTCTGTTACAACAAGAAGAGCGGCAGAAGGATAATGGCAATAATAGCTATGCATGCTTTCGGCCATCCCGTTGAAATGGAAGAATTAAATTCGCTTGCCAAAAGATTCAACATCACAGTTATCGAAGACGCGGCAGAGTCCATTGGCAGCGAGTATAAGAATCAACACACAGGAACATTCGGAAAGCTTGGCGTTTTGAGTTTCAATGGCAATAAGACAATTACAACCGGCGGCGGCGGAATGATAATTACTAATGATGAGGATATTGCAATCAGGGCAAGGCACATTACCACAACTGCCAAGCTCCCGCATCGCTGGGAATTTGTTCATGATGAAATTGGATACAATTACAGAATGTCGAACATCAACGCGGCAATTGGTGTTGCTCAAATGGAAATTCTGAAGAATGTTATTCAAAGCAAGCGCGAACTTGCAGAACAGTACAGAGAGTTTTTTGAGAAGACTGATATTGATTTCTTTACAGAATCCGAGAATTGTTTCTCTAACTACTGGCTCAATGTGATCTTTCTGAATGACAGGCAAGACCGAGATGACTTCCTGCATTACTCAAATGACAACGGAGTAATGACAAGACCGGCGTGGACATTGCTCAACAAGCTTAAGATGTATTCCGAATGCGAAAGCATGGATCTTGAAGGTGCACAATGGCTTGAAGACAGGATAGTCAGTCTGCCAAGCAGTCCAAGGCTCTGATGAGCAAGGAAAAGATCATACTGGTCGGCGGCGGCGGACACTGCAAATCATGCCTTGATATTATTTACAGCTCAGAAATTTTTGATGTTGTTGGTATAGTAGATGTAAAGGAAAAGATTGGCGAGAGAGTCCTGGATTCAAAGATCATCGCATGTGACGATGACATCCCTTCGCTTATCGGACCTGACATAAGCTTTCTGATTACAATTGGGTTTATCCGTTCCTGTGAAGTAAGAGTGAAAATATTCGAGTATCTGATTTCGCTCGGTGCAAAGATCGCAACGGTCATCTCTCCATATGCCGTTGTATCAGATTATTCTAAGATTGGACACGGCACAATTGTCATGCATCACTCTGTTGTAAACGCGGATGCAGTGATTGGCAGCAATTGTATAATCAATACAAAAGCTCTGATAGAACATGATGCTGTGATCGGCGATCAATGCCATATTTCCACAGGCGCAATAATAAACGGCGGAGTCAATGTTGGCGCCAAAACATTTGTAGGAAGCGGTACAGTAACAAAGCAATACATCAGCATTCCGGAAAACAGTTTTATTAAGGCAAGCAGTCTTGTTACGGGAAAGTAACATACAGTTGAAACGAAGCAAAACAAAAAGAAATTAATGATCGATTACAAAGCAAATGAACTGCTGAGATTTACAACGGCAGGAAGTGTAGATGACGGAAAGAGTACATTGATCGGCAGATTGTTGTATGATTCGAAATCAATATTTGAAGATCAGCTTGAGAATGTGAAGAAATCAAGCATTCATAAGGGACTTGAGTATGTTGACCTGTCGCTTTTGACTGATGGTTTGCGGGCGGAAAGAGAACAGAGCATTACAATTGATGTTGCATACAGATACTTTACCACTCCAAAAAGGAAGTTTATTATTGCAGACACACCGGGACATATTCAGTACACACGCAACATGGTAACCGGAGCGTCCACATCCAACCTGGCACTTATTCTTGTGGATGCAAGAAACGGCGTAGTTGAGCAGACATGCAGGCACTCGCTCATTGCTTCTCTTCTTAAGATAAACCACATTGTACTGTGTGTCAATAAGATGGACCTTGTTGATTTTTCACAGGAAGTTTATGACAAGATAGTTAAAGACTATCGCGCATTTGCAGCAAAGCTTGAGGTGAAAGACATTCACTTCTTGCC
>CALEVL010000055.1 GCA_937924675.1 uncultured Ignavibacteria bacterium
GGGTGCATACTTCCGTGCAAGGTGATCAGCATTGCAAAGGATGAAGTCTCAAGTAAAGTGGACAGCTCTATGCATCTTACGGGAATATTAATCAAACTATTCGAAAACTGATTATGCAGGGAATCACAATATTCAGAAGGCTTATAGAAGATTTGGAACTGTGCATCAGCTATCAGATCCAGCAGCTTAAAGACCGTACATGCATCACTTTAAGCTATGGAGAGCCGGTGGATATGATAATATGGCTGATAGAGAGCAAGCATTTCGAAGATCATCTTAGAAAATTTTTTGACATGGAGAAATCAAAGGACAGGAGCGGCACTGAATGAACGGTCTGACGGAACATCTTCAACTGCTCAATCAGATAGAGCGATACTTCAACATCGCTGTATCAACCACAATCACCGGCTTGCAGCTCCTTGACACTGCTGAAACCAGAGGCAAGGTGCATCTCAGATTCGACTGTCCTGACAAGCACTTTCCGGAGTACGGATTCAGCGTAGAGTTCAGAGTCAGCAGAGACTTTTTTGACAACAATCTAAAGAAACTTCTAAAGGTAGATGTATAAAGGATACCAGTCATACAGGCATTATCTGAATTCAAAACTTCACGGCTTATCCGTCAGGATCTGCGGCGGCCGTGAAGTCCTTGACCAGGAGATCTACAGCATACTTCAGCGCAGATCAGCCAAAGCCGGTGCGCAGGATTCGCTGCACATAGGCGCAAGTACGGATTCTATCTCGACAACAATGCTCACTGATACGGAGGCGTCAGACCTTTACAACCGGCTGATCAGTACCTGCAGGAAAGTCCAGGCAAATCTGAAAGCTTCAAAGCAGCTGACCGGCACTGACGGTGATATGACACAAGGCCAGCGCAAGGCAATCATCAAGCTCACAAAATATGAATTCAACTGGTCACCTGAAGCAACGTTCAGCTACATACTCGGCATAGTTCCTGAAAGAAGAAAGCGCATGTCTCCGTGGGAGATCCAGAACTCAAAGCTGCAGAGATTGTTCGGGCTTCTTTCAAAGAAAGATGCAGACAGGATCATCAAACGGCTGGATAAAATGAAGAAGAGGAATACAAAGCAGTGAGAGAGATAATATTCACATACAACTGGAACAACAAGCTCAACTGCAAGGCATTCACCAGCATCAGAGTATCAGATTACTATTCACTTGGATACACTTATAAAGTAATACTCAGACAAGGCAAAGAAGAATCAGTGATGGGCATGGCAGTAGTGGTAGATGTAAGAGAGTTCTATCTCGAACAGCTCAATGAGTTCATCTCATATCTTGATACCGGCTATGATGTTGAGAAGTGCAGAGGCATAATACTTCGCATGCATCCAACCGTGAACTTTGAGAAACGAAAGTTAAGACTCATTCTATTCAAATACGTTCCATAAATCAAAAACAAAAACAGCAATGGCAAAAACAAAACCGCAAACAGAGCAATCCACCACGCTGAAAAGCTGGGAAGAAGTTGACAGCACGCTGAAGGCGCTTGCCGTCATCAAGGCAAAAGTAATGAAGGAAGAATCAGACTGGAACGAAGACCGTCTGAAGCTTCAGAACAAGTACCAGCCAATACTCGACAAGTTTAATGCAGAGATCATCGGGCTTGAGAGAGACGTTCAGCTGTTCTGCGAGGAAAACAAATCAATGTTCGATACTGCCAGAAGCCGCGCTTTGAACTACGGCACTGTCGGATTCAGGCTTGGCACCGGTGCCCTGAAAACTCTGAAGGGATTCACATGGGAAGCGGTCAAGCAGGTGGTGAAGAAGTCGAAGAAATATGCTTCAGAATTCATCCGGATTAAAGAGGATCTCGATAAGCAGGCGATCCTTTCATCAGGCGTTAAGAAAGAAGAGCTTGCCAAGCTCGGCGTGTACATTCATCAGGAAGATTCGTTCTATTACGAGGCTTATCTGACGAGATCCGAAGCAATGCCGCAACAGACAGCAAAGTAAATCAAACAACAAACAACCATGAACTTACTCAAGGGATTCAGAGAGATTCAGACGGGCAATGCAGAGCTTATGAAGTCTCTCAAGAAAATGTCGGATGAAGAGCGCAGAAGAAAGCATCTGAAGGTGAGGGACATCCCGACAATCAACTGCGATTCATGGACAATACTGAGACCGGCTACCGATGAAGACAAGCGCAAAGCAAAGGTGAGGATCATCAACAGAATAAAGAACGCATTCTGGCTATGAAGATCAGGGAAGGATACTATCCGGAGCAGGTAAGAAACGAATCACTGAAGGACACCTTGCCTGAGCTTGGCGAGCTTCAGAACGAGGTGTACGAAGTGATCCGCTCAGCAGGCAAGATCACAACAGAATCAATTGCCTCCAGGACAGGCCGGTATATACACTCCATCACCGGCCGTGTTCATGAGCTTCGCGAAATGGGTTATGTTGAATTTGCCGGCGCAACAAAAAGCGAGAGATCCGGGAGGAAAGTCTCGCTGTGGAAAGTAAC
>CALEVL010000056.1 GCA_937924675.1 uncultured Ignavibacteria bacterium
AAGATCTCATACAGAATGAATTATAGAATTCTTTCTCAGCATTTCAGCATTAAAGGGTGCTCCTTAATCTGAGAGGATCCTACTTTGTGTTGAAAGGGTTTCGATTATCACGGTCTCAAAATAGAGTGTATAAGCAAAATCCTAAGCGCCTCTCTCTCGCTGTTATTGTGCAGTCAAAACAAATTGTCGGATGAGAATTTACAGGTAATTTCCAACATTAAGCTATCTGAAATGCTTAAAGTCAAATTGACGAACCTTAACATATATATCAGTATAGACTTTAATTTAAGCTCAGATTTCCTTATGTTTCTCACAATTTGGAACAGTCAAATCAATTAATGAATCGGACGTACCGGTTTGTCTCAATACTAGCTCTGTTAATCCTGTTATATGTAGACCCAAGCATTTTGTATTCTCAGCAAGACGGGTTGAGAGTTGGAAACGATAATTTCCTTTCTCAGCAGGGTGGTTTTTACAATTACGGTGACAAAGACGGAGTTAATATTTATGTAAATATTTGGGGATATGTAAAATTCCCCGGAAAATATCTAATACCAAAGGGATCAACTATTGTTGATCTTATCTCGTATGGCGGAGGTCCTCTGACTGATGCTAAACTTGAAGATATCAGACTATTCAGGCCAAAGAATGACAGTTTGGGAATTTACAAGGACGAATTTAAGAAAATCGATTACAATGATCTGGTTTGGGAAGAAGATGCAACAAACATAAAGAATAAGGTGAAGGCAGTATTGCTTCCTGGTGATGTGCTGGTATTGACGGGTGAGCCAAGGTATTTTGGAAGGGATAATTTGAATTTTGTATTGGCAATATCTTCAGTGTTGATTTCACTCGGGATACTTGCAGTTTCAATTGCAAAGTAGATTTAACCAAAGTGTCTGAGAGCATCTTAAATGTTCAGAAAAAATGGTTTGTTTTGCAGGCCAGACCAAGAAATGAAGCACTGGTACACCGGCAGATTGCAGGTAAAGGTATTAAAGCTTTCCTGCCGCAAGTTGAGAAAGTCAGGATTTGGTCTGACCGGAAGAAAAAGATATCTGTGCCATTGTTTCCGGGATATGTATTTGTGTTTGGAAATGAAGAAGAAAGAATCAGGGCAATTGACAACACTTCAGGTGCGATAAGGTACATTTTTTTTGAAGGGAGGCCGGCAGTGATTAAAAGCCGTGAGATAAAATTGATAGAAGATTCGCTCAAAGAACCGGAAAAGATCACTCTTGAGGAAAAGAAAATAAGAAAAGGTGATGATGTTATAGTAACTCATGGGATTTTCAAAGGGATGAAGGGAAAGGTAAATGAGTTCCGCGGAAATTATAAGCTCACGGTGAATCTTGAGGAGCTTTCATATTCCTTCAGCATTATACTTGGAACAGGTGAAGTTGACCTTATAGTATCAGGTTGATTTGAGAAATAAAAAATAACAACCCGGGAATTGTTTGTCTCATTTGTACCCGGTCAAAATAAAACAAAGATCTATGACTTATTTTTTTTACAATTGTGAGTCAATTAGCGGAGCTATGTCCGAAAAATTTTGAATCAAAAAGAAATGGTGCTGAGTTTGGCAAAATCAAAAAGTTCAAATGGCTAATAAGAAAGTACTTGTAACCGGCGGTGCCGGTTTCATTGGTTCCAACCTCGTGAGAGAATTGCTCAACCGCGGCTATTCAGTAAAGGTGCTGGATAATTTCTCTTCCGGAAAACGGGATAATCTCAAGCCTTTTGGGAAAGATATTGAATTGATTGAGGGTGACATAAGAAGCTATCACATTGTGAGGGAAGCAGTGAAAGACACTGACGTAGTGTTTCATCAGGCGGCTTTGCCTTCAGTTCCAAGATCAGTTAAAGACCCGATCACTTCGAACGAAGTAAATGTTAACGGTACATTAAATGTGCTTGATGCTTCTGTATCTGCATCAGTAAGGCGTGTAATATATGCTTCATCTTCTTCTGTTTACGGCGACAATCCTGAATTGCCCAAACATGAGGGAATGCTTCCAAATCCTTTGTCCCCGTATGCTGTGTCCAAGCTGGCAGGTGAGAAATACTGTTCGGTGTTTTCAAGAATTTACGGACTTGAAACAATTGCATTGAGGTACTTTAATGTGTTCGGACCAAATCAGGATCCGACGTCTCAGTACTCTGCGGTAATACCAAAATTCATAAAAGCTGTCAGCAATGATGAGAGTCCTGTAATATTTGGTGACGGGGAACAGTCAAGGGATTTTACATTCGTATCCAATGTTGTAGAAGCCAATATTCTGGCATCTGCAGCATCGTGCGAATCGGGGATAGCAATAAACTGTGCATGCAGCGGACAAATCACACTGAACGAGCTTGTGGAACATATCAACAGACTTCTGGGAAAAAACATCAGACCAATATATGCTGATCCGAGAACGGGCGATATCAAACACTCATTTGCTGACATCAAAATGGCAAGGGAGAAGATCAACTTTTCACCTTCGGTTGATTTTGAGAAAGGACTTGAGTTAACCGTCACAAGTTATCAATGAATCGGAAGAAATATTGTGAAGGAATTTGTCCATCAAAATACCTTTTACCACAACACTCATAAAAGCATGAAGCGTTGATGATTGAGATTTTTTGGACTAAGAAAAATTCAATTATTTTCTTATCTTCTCCCACAATTTCGCTGATTTAAAAAGGTTGTAGATGCTGATTCAATTCATTCGTGAAATATTTCTGATCAATAATTAAAACTTACTAAGGGACTTGTCAGTAATAAAAAAATTCTTAATTGCATTTGTTCTTTTGATTGTCTGTAACAGCTCTTCTTTTGCACAGTATGAAGAGTATTTCGGAATTGACAGCAGCAAGATTAAAGCAGGGCCTGAAGATCTGATGGAAAAGCAAGCCGGAAAGTATTTCAATTTCTCAGATAAGAACAAAGTAAACATAGAGATATTGGTAATTGGCGGCGCAGCAACCGGAAAATATCTGATACCTGATGGAACTACATTGTTTGACTTCTTAATAATGTCAGGAACAACATCAGAAGAGATCATGGAGGATATCAAATTAGTTACCATAAAGAGTGAATCCCCTACATTTAAGACCAGGAACATCACTGAATTTGATTTTTCTACTCTGTACGGATCCAAAAAAGAAATTCAGAAAGCGATGCAGAATCCATTGCTAAGACCCGGAGACATGATATTGTTGCCTGATGTGAAGCCGTCAAATCCTTTCGGGGCATTCTATTATATAACACAGATTACGTATTTCCTCACTTCACTGATTTCGTTCTACTTCCTCCTCGAAAGGCTTGTGAGAGAATAGCCGTTTTGCCTCTTGTGAGTAGGAGGCAACAAGTAAAAAAGAATTTGAAAATATCTAAACATACAGTCTAAATGGCAAAAAACAATTCATACGATGAATTTGATGACATTGACCAGCAGCAGGATAATGCGCCTTCTAAAGATGTAGTCAAGGAATATATAAATGTTTTGCGTCAGAATCTTATCCCGATTCTGATAATTCTATCGGTGAGTATAATTTACACTCTCATCTATGTTAACACTGCTACAAACATTTACAGATCCGTAACAAGTGTAAAGCTTGAAAGCCCTCAGGGAAACATTCTTACTGCTACATTCGGACCGGAAGGAAATACTGCCACAAATGAGAAATACATTATGGTGCAGATTGCAGTAATGAAGAGCTATGACATCAGGGATAAAGTGGCTCAGCAGTTGATTGATTCTTTCAATGTGGGCAACCGCAATTACAATCTCTTGTTAAACAAAGCATTGCTCCCCGATACAGTTGCTCTTCCACAGGATGTGCTCAGACGTGAGTTGGGAAATTTTGTGCAAATTGCGGCAGTAAAAGGTCTTGATGCTATCAGCATAACAGCGGAAGGACCTATTTTCGAAGAGCTTCAGTACATAACAAAGACTTATGCGGATGTTTATATCCATTATAACATTGAACTGAGCAGACAAGACATTACAAATGTTAAGAAATTTATAGTTGACGAAAGGGAAAAGAAATTTAAGGAGCTTAATGATGCAGAGGCTTCAATTGAGGAATTTCAGAAACGGACCGGCCAAATATCATTGACAAGCCAGTCATCTGCTATTGTAAATAATCTTGCTCAGTATGAATCTAATATTGCAGCAAATGAGATCGAGATGAAGGTTAGACAGAGTAATCTGTCGGAATTGCAAAAGAGATACGACAAGATGGATCCGCAGTTGTATGATTATATACAAGCTCAGTTAAACCAGTCATACCTGACTTCGATTCAATCGCAGTTAGCCCAGCTCGAAGTTCAGAGAGACCTTGAGCTCCTGAACATCAAAGATGAATATGTACGTGAAAAGACTGCTCAGAGCTATAACAGGAAAATGGAAAGTCTGAATGACAAGCTTAAGTCTCAAATAGAAATAATGAAGTCCGGTGTCGCCGCAAACACTCCGCAGGAAAAGAAAGGCATGAGCGAGGCAATTTTCAATGAGAAGCTGGCAATGAATGATTTACAGCTTAAGAATAGTGCTTACAAAGATATGATCAACAAGACACAGGCAGAACTTAAGAATCTTCCTGATCAGATGGGTGAGCTTGTAAAGCTGGAGAGAGAAAAGGGCTCTGCAGAAAGACTGTTTCTTATGCTTGAGCAAAAATATCAGGAAGCCACTATCAATGAACGGGCACGTGTAGGTAATGCGTCAATTCTGGATCTCGGACTCGACAACAATTCACCGGTTGCACCTGACAGGCCAAAGATTATTCTGTTTGGAGTTCTGGCAGGAGTTGCACTGGGACTTGCATTTGCATTCCTTAGGAATTATCTCGATAAATCAATCAAGTCACCCGATGAACTCGAAAGCAAAGGAGCAAGCGTGCTTTCATGGATACCGAAGATCGAAGCCGGAGGAAAAAATGGAGTATCGGCTCCGGAATTTATTGTGGGGAATAAGGCAAACTCTGCCGCTTCTGAAGCGTTCAAGGCATTGCGAACCAGAATTCAGTTTTCAAAACTTGAATCAGATCAGCTTAAGACAATACTTGTGACGAGCTCAATCCCCATGGAAGGAAAGACAATCGTTGCATGTAACTTGGCAGGAAGCTTTGCACAGGCAGGAAAGAAAGTTCTGATCCTTGATTGTGACCTTAGAAAGCCAAGGGTTCACAATGTGTTTGAAACTGACAAGTTCCCGGGACTAAGTGATTTTCTTTTCACTAATGTGACGATTGAAGATATTACAAGAAGAACTCCGATGGACAATCTTTATTTCATAACCAGTGGAACTATCCCGCCTAATCCTTCGGAACTTCTCGGTTCAGTTCAGATGAAGCAATTCATGAATAAGCTCAAGGAAAGTTATGACATCATAATCGTTGACTCGCCGCCATTCATAACTGTTACCGACTCAGAAATACTTTACAACATCACAGACGGAACGGTACTGGTTTGTCAGGCAAACAAGACTCCTTCAGATGCTTTCTGGAAAACATATGACAGATTAAGCAAGAAGTATCCTCATCATTTACTTGGTTGTGTATTGAACAACTTCAATTTCAAGAGTTCCTACGGATACTATTACAACTACTACTATTATTATTCTCAGCCGGAATCAAACAAGAAAATTCTGAAGTAGTTTTCCTGAGAGCTGAGCAGAATCCGTGCTGATGATTATATTGAGGAAAAGCAAAGTATAGTTGAATACTGCCTGAATGCATGACGAGAATGTTCGAATCATTTACAAACAAAAGTTCTTCGAATGGGTAAAGACCCTATTGAATCAGAGTGGACACTTGAAATAAAGCCGGTTTCGGGCTGGCTTAATTTTCCTATCAAAGATGTTTGGCGTTATAGGGATCTTCTAATGATGTTTGTCAGAAGAGATTTTGTTTCTGTTTACAAACAAACGATCTTAGGTCCTTTTTGGTTTTTTCTTCAGCCGATACTTACAACAATCACATTTACTATTGTATTCGGCAACATAGCTAAAATTCCTACAGACGGTGTTCCACCGCTACTGTTCTACATGTCAGGGATTGTGAGCTGGGGTTATTTTTCGGATTGCCTCACAAGAACCTCCCACACATTCATTACGAATGCAAATATATTCGGAAAAGTATATTTCCCTCGACTTGTTAGTCCGCTCTCGAATGTTATCTCACTGCTCATGAAATTCGGGATTCAGATGCTGCTGTTTATTTGCTTTCTCGTTTATTACAAAGTAAATGGCACTCCTGTATACCCGAACATTTACATACTTCTGACGCCGGTATTGATAATATTGATGGCTGCTTTGGGACTTGGTTTCGGTATAATTATTTCATCGCTAACCACCAAATACAGGGACCTTACTTTTCTTGTGGGATTTGGTGTACAGCTTCTTATGTATGCAACTCCGGTAATTTACCCATTATCAGCAATACCGGAGAAATACAGATGGGTTGTTCTCGCAAATCCAATGACCGGGATAATTGATACATTCAGATATGCTTTTCTAGGAGCTGGAAGTTTTAACGCGGGCAATCTAATTTATACAACCGTCTTCGCAGTTGCCATCCTGTCAGTAGGAATGCTGATCTTTAACAGAGTTGAGAAAACATTTATGGACACTGTCTGAGAATCTGATATGAGCAAAGCAATTCAAGTAGATGATCTTTCCAAATTGTACCGGCTTGGATTGGTTGGCACCAGGACAATAGCAGAAGATGTTAACAAGCTTTGGGCTAAGATGCGTGGCAAAGAGGACCCGTATTTAAAAGTCGGTGAATCAAATGTCAGATCAGCAAAGGGAATTTCAGAATATGTTTGGGCTCTAAAGGATATTAACTTTGAGGTTGGCCACGGAGAAAGATTTGGAATAATCGGTAAGAACGGAGCCGGCAAGTCAACACTTCTGAAAATACTATCGAGAGTTGCAAGCCCTACAAAAGGCAGGGTAAGATTGAACGGAAGAGTAGCAAGCCTGCTTGAGGTCGGTACCGGATTTCATGCTGAGCTGACAGGAAGAGACAACATATTTCTCAACGGTGCAATACTTGGCATGACGCAAAGTGAGATCAAGAAGAAGTTTGACAGCATAGTTGATTTTTCCGGTGTTGAAAGATACATCGACACACCCGTAAAGAGATACTCATCCGGCATGTATGTTCGTTTAGCGTTTGCAGTAGCCGCACACCTTGAACCTGAGATATTGATAGTTGACGAAGTACTTGCAGTGGGTGACGCAGAGTTTCAGAAGAAATGCCTTGGAAAGATGCACGATGTTTCGGAAAAAGAAGGAAGGACGGTTCTCTTTGTCAGTCACAATTTACAAGCGATCAGAAATCTTTGTCAGAAAGCAATCATTCTGAATAATGGAGAAATGTATGATTCAGGTTCAGCAGAAGAATGCCTTAAGACATACAATGATCTTGTGAGAGAGGTTAAGATCACCGTTGATACTGAAGTGAAAGATTTCACTCACCGAAGAGGAAAAGGAAATGTAAGAATGGCAAGTCTTGAAGTTACAGGTACTGAAGGAGAGCAAAGATTTGTATATAAGAAGGGTGAAAAAATCCTTTTCAGGATAAGTTACAACGTTTACAAAGAGATGGCCGGCCTGACATGTACAATAGCATTGCTATCCGGGATTTCAAGAGAAGCAATTGTGCTGATACACCATGTTATCACAGAGGATATTCTCATGCCAGGTGATACAGGCGGTATGCTGGTAGAGATTGAGGAGCTTAACATAAAGGCAGGAGAATACCCGCTATACTTTGAGCTCAGAGATTCTAAATACAACGAATATTCGAAAGATGTCATTGACGACCTGACTCCGCCGGTTGTAATTCTGGATGGAGACGAGGAGTCTTTGGAGAGTTATAATCCGGGCAAGCCGGCCGGATACTTCCAAATACCGTCAAGGATTGTTAATAGTGAAGTAGTACCGGGAGGCTATCTCAAAAAAGTTCTGTAAACTTTTTTTTGCTACTCAAATTGAACCAGCTATAAACTATTAAAGACTACCCGTATGTCAGTAAAAGTTAAGATTCTAAAGGAGGACTTTCTCGATAAGTCACCTCCACTGTATTCAGGTGGAGTAATTGCCAATGTTCTTGGACTGCATGTATTCAGGACTCTCTTTCTTAATTTGTGGAGATTGAATCCGAAAAGACTTGGTGGTGAATATCAAAAATATATTGACATACTTAAGAAAGACGGAATTCTTGTAATACCTGACTTCTTCCCAAAAGAGCAGTTCGATGAAATCAAAAAAGAATACGATGAAGCTTATTCTGGTTGGTCTCCTTATGATTATAATCCCGAAGAACTTTCGAAGCGTCAAAAGGATTTTCCGGAATATTTCAGTTCTATTGCTGAGAAGATTATATCTGCTAAGACTCCGGCATTCATGAAATACTTCGTTAACAACGAATTTATTATAAAACTAAGCGAAGCGGTTACACACAGAACCAATAATATCCCGCCTCATCAGCATTTTTGGTTTCTTCAGCGCAGGTCAATGGAAGATGGGAAGGCAGGAGGCCTTCATACAGCAGGTTTTCCTCATGCAGACGTACCATATCCGACAGTGAAAGTCTTTGTGTATATGAATGATGTCAATGAAGATAATGCGGCATACATTTTTGCAAGGGGTTCACATAAACTGACACTAAAGAGGCTCATGTTCGAATACAAGCTGAGTGTGAGTTATGCCAAAACAAGAAATGATATTGCCCATGAAGAGGATGTACAGGATTTGGGCTACAAGTGTGAGTCAATCTGCGGTAAAGCAAACACCTTGTTCATTTCAAACAATATGGGTTATCATAACAGGGGGGAATTTTCAAATCTTGAACCGCGTCAGACAATACAGCTTGATTTCAGACAACTTGAAACTTGGAGAAACATTCTGTCGCGTAAAGGAACAGATGTTTTTTCGAAAATTTCGAGAAGATTTGTTAAGTCATTTGATAAAGACATAAAAGAACAACGACGTGCAAGTATCAGTAATAATAACATGTCATAATTACGCAAGGTATCTTGCGAGAGCTATTAGAAGTGCTATTAATCAGTCCGTGAGTCGTGACGAATATGAAGTAATTGTTGTCGATGACGCAAGCACAGACGAGACAAAACTTGTTATGGAAGCTTTCAAGGGCCACATTAAGCCGATCAATCTGAAAAGAAATCTTGGACTTGCAGCCGCAAGAAACAAAGGCATTCGTTCTTCTCTTGGAAGATATGTCGTAAATCTCGATGCCGATGATTATATAGATGAAAATCTAATTCTTGTTGAGTCCATGTTCCTTAATTCAAATCCGTCATGGGATGCAGTGTCTTGTGATTATATCGTGGTTGATGATGATGAGAATCATATTGAGCGCATCAAAGGTGATGAGCTTCCAATTGCATGCGGTGTAATGTTCAGAACAGATCGATTGTTTGAAGTCGGACTTTATGACGAGAAGTTCAAGATGCGTGAAGAAGAAGATCTCAGGATCAGATTTCAGAAGGATCATACGATAAAGAACATCGAACTGCCTTTGTACCGCTACAGGAAACATGGGAATAACATGACAAGGAATAAAAAGGCAATGAAGGAATTTGCTAAATTCCTTAAGACTAAGCACAACAATAATTAATTCGACCAACTGGCTGAATTGCATTCAGTAGCTTTCATTGCTGCACGGATGGGCTCGGAAAGAATGCCCGGCAAAGTACTTAAAAAGCTTGCAGGCATCCCCTCTCTTGTTCACATTTTCAAAATACTTTCAAAGTCCGTACTAACCGATGACTTCGTTGTAGTCACTACTTCATTGACTGAAGATGACAACATTGAACAGGTCTGCAATGAGAACAAAATAAGATGTTACCGAGGCTCTGTTCATGATGTACTTGACAGGTTCAGGATTGCTGCTGAAGCGGAGAAGCCGGACAATATAATCCGGGTTACAGGTGACGATCCTCTCATGGATCCTGAAATAATAGATAAGGTTATCCGTGAGCATATTGAAGGCGGCTTCGATTATACCTCTAATATGATTGAAAGAACTTATCCAAGAGGAATGGACACTGAAGTTGTAAAATATGAGACTCTTGAATACGCCTGGAAGACAACGGCAGATAAAGATGACCGTGAACATGTAACTCTTTATGTAAGAAGACATCCGGAGAGATTCACTATGCACAGTGTTGTAAGAGAGAGCGAGCAGCTGGATCACATAAGGCTCTGCCTTGACACTGAGGAAGACTACAAACTGCTCTCTGAGATCTACAACTGTATTTACAAGGGTGATGTGATCAAACTTGATGTAGTGATGAAGCTGATCAGCGAGAGACCGGAATTGTTGAAGTTCAATGAAATGATATCGCAAAAACCCGTTAAGGGAAAAGTTTACTGAATATTAAGTGTACAGAGATAAATGATAAAACTACCTGACTTCACAAAAGCGTATGAATATGAAAATGATTTTTATCTTTCATGCGATATTACAAGGATCAGCAAGATACTTGCTCATTACGAGTTGTATAAGAAATCACTTGAGATCCCCGGAGCAATTGTAGAATGCGGCGTGTTCAAAGGAGCATCATTTGTAAGATTTGCCATGTTCAGAAGTCTCTTTGAAAATCCTCATGCGAAAAAAATTATCGGCTTTGATTCGTTTGGAGATTTTCCGGAGACAGACTTTGAAGCTGACAAAAAGTTGAGGGAGCACATCGTAAATGAAGCGGGACTGCAGAGCATATCAACTGGCCAGCTAAATGAAGTACTGGTCAACAAAGAATGCGGACACAATATTGAACTGATTGCCGGTGACATTACAAAGACGGTCCCAGATTATGTTTCAAAGAATCCGCAACTGAAAATCTCATTATTGAATCTTGACACCGACATTTACGAACCTTCTGCAACTATACTGGAACATCTATATCCTAAGATTGAGCGAGGCGGCATTTTGATACTCGATGATTACGGGATATTTCCGGGAGAAACAAAAGCAGTTGATGATTATTTCAAAGGCAGAAAGATCTCTGTCAAAAAATTCCCTTTCTGTCTCACACCGAGTTATATCATTAAAGACGAATAGTCTTACTCACATAAAATCATTTTGAAATTCCTCATTTGCGGTTTAGGCTCCATTGGGAGAAGGCATCTTAATGTCCTTAGGAGTCTTGGAGAGAAGGAATTCTATTGTCTTCGTTCAGGAAATTCGGAAGTGAA
>CALEVL010000057.1 GCA_937924675.1 uncultured Ignavibacteria bacterium
TATGCAGTTAAGATCAGAATCCCAAATCCTGATCGCGAGCTTAAGTCCGGCATGCCTGCAGATGTAAATATCAGATTGAACTGAAATGGAATCAGCAATCAGTCTGAATAACGTAAAGAAAACCTACGGAGAAGTAAACGCTCTTAGCGGCATTACCTTTGAAGTAAAGAAGAATATCATCTTCGGACTAGTCGGTCCTGATGGAGCAGGAAAGTCAACTCTGATAAGAATTCTCTGCGGACTGCTGAAACCTGATGAAGGAGTGATAAGAATCCTTGGAAAGGAAATGCCCAAGGATTACAATATGATAAAAGACGACATTGGATATCTCTCGCAGAAGTTCAGTCTTTATACTGACCTAACTGTTGATGAAAATATTGAATTCATTGCCCAGATCCATGGTGTCAAGAAATTTCATGAAAGACGTGATGAACTACTTGAATTTACTCGTATGAAAAAATATAGAAAGTTTCTTGCCGGAAATCTTTCGGGAGGGATGAAACAGAAACTTGCCCTGGCATGTACTTTGATCTACAAGCCAAAACTTCTGTTTCTTGATGAACCTACAACAGGAGTTGATCCTGTATCCAGACGTGAGTTCTGGCTTATTCTTGCCGGCTTGTTGAAGGAAGATATTACGGTCTTCATTTCAACTCCGTATATGGAAGAAGCCGAAAGATTCAACGAGATTGCGCTCATAGAAAACGGAAAGATCTTAGCCGTTGATACTCCAGCCGGTATTAAGCAAAAGATAAGCAATACAGTTCTTGAAATTGTTTGTACACCAGCCCGCAAAGCTTATGAAGTGATATCAGATTCCGGCGATGATGAAGTTCAGTTATTCGGCGACAGAGTTAATGTTATACTTGAAGGTAAGAACAGTTCAGAAGACAGAGTAGTTAACTTGCTTAAGAATAACGGCGTTACTATTCAGGACCTGAGAAAGTCCAACCCGAGTCTTGAGAATGCTTTCATACATTTGTTAAAGGAGAGTGCCTGATATGAAGTTCATCATTCTAATGATCCTAAGCTTAATTCTGTTAACATCAACCTTGCCTGCTCAAACATCCAAAGTAACAATAGATGACTGTGTCAGATTGTCTTTAGAAAACAGCGATGATATTAAAATAAGCAGATCCAAAGTTGAAGAGAGCACGGCTAAGATAGATGAAGTCACATCGCAACAACTTCCACAGCTCAAGTTCTCGGCAAGTTACTCCAGACTTAGTTCCGTTGATCCATTTCTTGTTACGGTTCCCAATTCACCTGTGCCGTTTAAGATTGCGGATGCTTTGTCCAATAGTTACGGACTTAAACTCTCAGCCACTCAACTTGTATTTACCGGATTCAGATTATCAGCTCTGGAGAATATAGCTTCGTATGGAAAGGATATATCCGGTGTGGATTTTGACGAGGTAAAGAACACTGTTGCATTCGAAGCACAGACGGCTTACTGGAATCTCTATAAGGCAATTCTGGCGGTGCAAATAGCGGAACAGTCTGTAGCACAGACTGACAGAAGAATTACAGATACAAAGAATTTCATTCTTGGCGGACTTTCAACAACCACAGATCTTCTTCGTCTCGAAGTGCAGAACTCAAATGCCAAGCTTCAACTTCTTGAGGCGGAAAATGCCGTGAACACTGCACGTGTTGCATTAAACAGACTAATTGGATATGATTTTGAAACTCCTTTGGAACCTGATACAACTGTCACAGTCCCTGAAGAAATTTTTGAAGATGAAAGCAGGTATGTTTCAGAGGCACTACTCAATCGCAATGAGCTTAAGAATATTAACTATGCTATCAGTTCTTCCGCAGAAAATCTGCGTGTTGCAAGATCTTCATACTATCCGTATGTTTCTCTTTACGGGAATGTTTACTACTCAAACCCTAACCCGCGCGTTCAGCCGCCGGTAGATGAGTTTACCGCAACATGGGATGTGGGTATCGGACTCACATGGGACATTTGGAACTGGGGATACACTTCGTCTCTGACTGAACAGGCAAGACAGGTTCAGATGCAAAAAACTGTTCAGCTTGATCTTGCAAAGAAAAAAATCGAGCAGGAAGTACGGCAGAAGTTTGGCAATGCAGAGTATCTGAAGAAAAGGATAGATGCAGCGTTGCTTGCAATACAGCTTGCGCGCAAGAGCTATGATGAAGTTGTTAAGAAGTATGATGTTCAGCTTTCTTCAAGTACGGAAGTTGCAGATGCCGAGACGTCTCTTTTCATCGCAAGAAGGAATTATGCATTTGCACTGATTGATTTCAGAGTGGCAATGCTTGCATTGAATAAAGCGGCGGGAAGAAGACTTTATTAAATTGAAAATTGAAAATTAAAAATTAAAAATTAAAAATAATTAGGTATCATTTGCTTTTGAACTGATACAAAGATGATACGAAAGTGATTCTCTTTGTAGGTTATGTTTTTTCTCCGTGTAACTCTGTGTTACTCTGTGAAACTCTGTGAAACTCTGTGTAAAAAAATTCAAGAAAGTGTAGCGAAATCTTTGTAGTGTATGATAAGATGAATTCGATCGAAGTAATTAATCTCACAAAGAGATTCGGGAAGTTTACTGCTGTTGACAATGTTTCATTCAATGTTGGCAAGGGGGAAGTGTTTGGCTTTCTCGGGGCAAACGGCTCAGGCAAGTCAACAACAATTAGGATGTTATGCGGAATTATAGTACCTACTTCCGGTGAGGCTTCAGTTAACGGTTTCAACATTCTTCATGAGCCGGAAAAAGTGAAGGCGAACATTGGTTACATGTCACAGAAGTTTTCACTGTATGGAGACCTATCTGTAGAAGAGAACATAAATTTCTTCGGGGGAATATACGGACTCTCACAGAGCCGTTTAACCGATAGAAAGAATTGGGTCCTGCAAATGTCAGGACTCACAGAAAGAAGAAAAACATTGTCAGCACAATTGTCTGTTGGATTCAAGCAAAGACTCGCTCTAGGCTGTGCTGTATTGCATGAACCTGCGATCGTATTTCTTGATGAACCTACCGGCGGTGTTGATCCTATCTCTCGAAGAAACTTCTGGAAACTCATTAATGAATTGTCGGCATCAGGCACAACGGTGTTTGTTACAACTCACAACCTTGACGAAGCGGAATTTTGCAACAGGATAATACTATTGGATTACGGAAAGATAGTTGCAACAGGTAGCCCTAAAGAACTTAAGTCAGAGTTTATAAAGAACGGCATGCTGTTTCTTGAATCCGATGATGTCTACACTGCTTATGAGTTACTTGAAAAACACAGACTCGTTCACAACGCATCTATCTTTGGAAATGCGCTTCACGTATCGCTTTCAGATGCCGCATCATTAGAGGATAACGCGGCAGAAGCTATCCGTGCTTTTCTGGAGAGTAATGGAATCAAAGTTGCGGGAATAAGGAGCATAGTTCCTTCTCTTGAAGATGTATTCCTTGAAACGATTGAAAAGCCTGCATCGGATGATTAGCAGAATTCTATCCATATCAAAGAAAGAGATGCGCGAGATCATTCGTGACAAAAGAAGCCTAATGATTATTTTTGCGCTTCCGGTATTTTTGCTGATAATGTTTGGATATGCAGTAACTCTTGATATTGATGAGATCAAGCTCGGTGTGCTTGACGATGATAACAGTCTCTTGTCAAGAGATTTTATAAGCACTCTAAACTCTTCGGAATATTTCACTATTACCCAAGTGATCGAAAGGGAAAGTGATATCAATTCACTTCTTGACCGAGGCAATATTCAATGTGCTGTTGTGATTCCTATCGGTTTCGAAAAGCAAGTTGAGAGAAAGCAGAAAGCTCCGGTGCAGTTCCTCATTGACGGTATGGATGCAAGTACTGCAAGCATTATTCAGAGTTATGTGATTGCCGCATCCCAATCTTTTTCACAGAATGTTACAAAAGATTTTGTTTCTTCAAGAACAGGTATGAAGATGATTGAGCCAATAAACATCGAACCGCAGTTCTGGTACAATAAGAGTCTTGATACAACACAATTCTTCATACCCGGACTTCTTGCATTGATGCTGATTGTGATTTCAGTAATCCTCGTTTCAATATCAATTGTAAGAGAAAAGGAGCTTGGCACTATCGAACAGATAAGAGTTTCACCGGTAAGTTCATTTGAATTGATAGCCGGAAAAATAGTCCCTTACCTGATTGTATCTCTTATTATTGCAGCTTTAATGATTTTCATGGGCTATCTTTTCTTTGGAGTTGTGGTGAAAGGAAGTTACATCCATCTGTTTCTCGGAACAGCTTGCTATTTGCTGGCAACATTGAGCATGGGAATATTCATTTCCACTATCTCTGATTCGCAACAGGTGGCTTTTCAAATCTCACAGGTAGTTTCTCAACTTCCAACTCTAATTTTATCCGGATTTATTTTTCCAATTGAAAGCATGCCGGTTTCTATACAAATCCTATCTTATATAACTCCTGCGAGATATTACATAGTAATACTGCGTGATATTCTGATCAAAGGAACTCCATTCGAAACATTCTCCATGCAACTGATTTATCTGCTAATCTTTGCGACTGCTTTTATTTTGATTTCAATTATCAGAATAAAGAGGTCAGAAGCAATATGAGAGCAATTATTGATTTCATGGTTAAGGAGTTTCTGCAATTTCTTCGTGACCCGAAAATGTTTGCCGTAGTCTTGATTGCACCGGTCATTCAGCTAGTGTTTCTTGGATATGCAGCTAATCGTGATTTGAATGATGTTAAGACATGCATTCTTGATAATGACAGATCAAATTCAAGCAGGGATTTTATAAGCGCCTTTGAGAAGTCAGGATACTTCTCTGTGATTCAGTATTCAGAGAACTACTCTGAACTGGAAAGGGAAATTGATCTGGGAAATGCTTTAATCGCTATTGTGATTCCTGATGATTTCGAGAAGAATATGAATAGCGGAAAGACCTCGAACGTGCAGGTGATCTTTGACGGTTCTGACGGCAACAAAGCCTCTGTTGCAGCAGGATATGTGATGTCAGTAGCCTCATCATACGGCAGCAAAATCTTTATTGAGAGATTCGAGAAGTCAGGGATCAAAGTTCCGCCGGCAGGAAGCATTGAGTCTGTTACAAGAGTATGGTACAATCCGGATCTTACGACGCGTGATTTTATGTTGCCGTCAATTGTGGGCTTGGTTCTGATTATCATAACTGTCAATATGACTTCACTTGCAATCGTAAAAGAAAGAGAGATAGGCACCCTTGAACAATTGCTTGTCACTCCTGTGAAGCCGTATCAGCTTATACTTGGAAAGCTTCTGCCATTCACTGTAATTGGACTGGTAGCGGTTACACTTGTTCTTGCAGTGATGATCTTTTGGTTTGGGATTGAAGTTAAGGGCAGTATATCATTTCTCTTTTTTTGTTCACTTATCTTCATGCTATCAACTTTGGGACTCGGACTTTTCGTTTCAACCGTTTCAAAGTCTCAGCAACAAGCTATGGTTACATCAGCATTTCTTGTAATCATGCCAATGATCTTTCTTTCAGGATTTGCATTCCCGATTGAAAGCATGCCTAAAATAATTCAGTATGTAACTTACATCATACCTCTTAAATATTTTACTGTTATCATCAGAGGAATAGTTCTGAAAGGTTTGACTATTGCAGACCTGTGGCTGGAGCTTAGCATTCTGTTTCTCTTAGGTGTGGTCATTTTGGTTTTCAGCTCACTGAGATTCAAAAAGAGCATGGAGTGATCCACACCATCCATGCTCTCTTGAAATGCAATTACTTCAAGGCATTTGCCTCTTCAATTTGCTTATTCTTTCTGATAGATGCCATTACAGAGATCACAATCACAAGGGCAACAAATCCAAGTGATACACCTATTGGTATCTTATAAATATCTATCAGCATCATCTTTATTCCAACAAAAACGAGGATTACAGATAGTCCCGCCTTGAGGTAATAGAACTTGTATATCACACCGGCCAATGCAAAGTAAAGAGAACGAAGTCCGAGTATTGCAAAAGCATTCGATGTAAAAACAATGAACGGATCTGTGGTTATCGCAAAGATTGCGGGAATAGAATCTACTGCGAATATCAGGTCAGTTGTTTCTACCAGTAAAAGAACCACAAATAAAGGTGTGGCAAACCGTTTGCCATCTTTGATCAAAAAGAATTTCTCCTTGTTGTATTCATCCGTCATCGGTATAAATCTCTTGAAGAACCTAACGACCGGATTCTTATCAGGATTGATGCCTTCGTTCTTCTGAAAATACATTTTCAGCCCTGTGAAAATCAGGAACGCACCGAAAATATAAATAATCCAACTAAACTCTTTTATCAAAGTAGCTCCAACGGCAATAAGAATTGCTCTCATTATCAATGCGCCGATGACTCCCCAGAACAAGACTCTGTGCTGATATTGTCTTGGAACGTTGAAGTAAGTGAAAATCAGAGCTATGATGAAGACATTGTCTATACTCAGTGATTTTTCGATAAGGTAGCCGGTCATAAATTCGAGACCTTTGACCTTTCCGAAATAATAGAATATTCCAACATTGAAAAGCAAGGCAAGACCTATCCAGATGCTGCTCCATATAATGGCCTCCTTAAACTCAACTACATGAGAGTCTTTATGAAACACACCCAGATCCAAAGCAAGCATAACAATCAGGAAAACTGAAAAACCTATCCAAAGCAATAAATCAGTTGGCATAATTATGATTATTTTAACAAAAATGTTGATGGCTCTAACGCAAGTACACTCAGGAAAGATTCCCTGAATTCGAATTTATCGGCTTTTTTCAAGTTGAATTCTCTTTTCAGGGGTTGTAATGACAATCATGGAGTCTCCCGCAGTGACTTCAATATCATCCGGTGGTTTGAAGATGATCTGTCCATTCTGTTTCAATGCTATCAGAAGGACTTCCTTGAAGTCTGTAACAAGAAGATCTCCCACAGTTCTTCCCAGAAATCTCTCTTCGAGATCTATTTGTTCAATTCTGAAATTATTATGCCTGTCACTCAGCATAATATCCAGCATTTGAGTAACAGTCGGTCTCAGCATTTCGGAAGCCATCCTCATACCGCTGATAAAATTTGATGATACTGCAATATCTGCACCTGCAAGACGAAGTTTGCCTGCGTTGCCGTGATTACTGCAAAGCGCAACGATCTTCAGCTTGGGATTCAGTCTTCTGGCGGATAGCGAAATGACAAGGTTAGAATTATCATCGCTTGTAGAAGCAAAGAGTCCTTTTGCTTTTGCAATTCCGGCACGTCTCAATACATCGTCATCGCTCGCATCTCCAACTATATAAATAAGGTGGGGATACTTGATCAGCACTTCGAGTATGACATCCTTCCTGATTTCAATTGCAACACATTCTCTGTTAGTTGAGATCAGTTCATCAAGCAAATGCATGGCGTTTCTGCCAAGTCCACAAATAATATAATGATCTTCGAGAGTGTAAAGGTTCTTGTTCATTTTTTTTGATTTATAGGAATCTTTGATTGTTCCTTCTAAAAGCACCGCAGATATTGTTGAAATAAAGAACGACAGAAAACCAATGCCTGAGAATGCAATGAAAATAGTAAATACTCTGGCTGGAATATTCCCTTCAAGAACAATTGGCTGATCAAACCCAATCGTTGTAAGGGTTATGACTGTCATATAAAAACAATTGAATAGCGGCTCCTTGGAACCTGTTAAAAAGTAATAGCCGGTAGTTCCAATTGATGCTATTATGAACAGTGCAATTGCGGCTGTTAATAGTCTTCGTTTAAGTTCATGATCCATTATTTTAAATTAGCTATACACGTTTTCAAATAAAATTTAAAAGTGAGTATAAAACATTCGTCTGAATTTATATTTTAAAATATGAAGACCGATAATAGCCAGATCGAACAATTAGAGAGCATGGTTCAGGAATTGAACTACCTGCATCATGTTTCACAAAGAATCTCAGAAAAGAAGGAGATAGATGTGCTCCTCCATGAGATAATGGACAGCTGCAAAGAAGTTACCAATGCAGAAGCGAGTTCACTCCTAATTTATGACGAGAAGGAAAAAAATCTCTACTTTGAAGTAGCACTGGGTGACAAGGGCGAGGCAGTTAAGAAAATTGCCTGCAAGCTTGGCGAAGGAATTGCAGGATGGGTGGCAGAGCAGAGAAAGCCGTTGTTAGTGCCCGATTGCTATGCAGATCCAAGATTCAATCCGGAGTTCGATAAGCAGTCCGGATTCAAAACCAAGTCAATGCTTTGCGTTCCAATGCTTAAAGATGAGAAACTTGTCGGAGTGATACAGGTCATTAATAAGAAACACGGAAAGCAATTTACAAATCGCGACCTGAATATATTTCAGATACTCGCTTCACAGTGTGGAATATCAATTGAGAATGCCCGTCTTACGGAAGTTCAGATTCGGCAGAAAGCATTTGAGAAGGAACTTGAAATGGCAAGGATGATTCAGAATAATCTTCTGCCGGATGTTCTGCCTGAACTGGGAGATCTTGACCTTGCATTTAGATTGAAATCTGCAAAAGAAGTTGGTGGAGACTATTTCAATGTTTACAGGTTAGATGATGATCACACACTCTTTTTCATTTGTGATGTATCGGGCAAAAGCATTTCGGCCGCGCTTATTGTTTCAACTATATGTTCGTGCATGATGACATATCAGAAAGTGAAAGCCGGCGAAACTGACTTGAAGAACATTGTAACTGCACTTAACAGAGTACTGGTAGAATCCACAACTGATGAAAAATTTGCAACTGCATGGTTCGGACTATACCATCACTCTTCGAGGAAACTCATGAGCATAAATGCCGGACATAACAACACATTCATATTCCGTGAAGGCGCGCTATTCAAGGAACTTAATACCGGCGGGATGTTTCTGGGATTGGCTGATGTACCATTCGAATCAGAAGAAATAGAATTGCAATCCGGAGATGTTTTTGTTTGCTTTACTGACGGAGTTTCCGAAGCAATGAGCAAAGATGGAGGATTCTATGGAGAAGAAAGATTGATTAATAGGGTAACAGAATCATGCTCACTTCCTGCAGGTGAAATTCTGAATTCAATTTTCAACGACGTGTTTGAATTCACCACCGGCGCCGATCAGAGTGATGATATCACATGCGGAGTGGTGAAGGTGAATTAATATTTCTTTCCGGTACATTCAGCACTGTAAGAAGTTGACTCATAACAATTAATCTTGCTTAACAAGTTGAAGACGCTTTGTGAATATTTGCGCAACCCAGATTGTCATCCTTGCGAATGCAGGCCTGCCCGCTGCAGGCGGGGATCTACTAAAGGAAAAGCCAATATATACTTAGATTGTCTAATCCTTTTGATTGATAAAAATATGCGTTTTGTGAAAGCCTCAAGGGGGGGTATTGAATTTACTACTAAACAATTGAATCTATCACATCCCCCCTGCAAGGGGGGACCGAGGGGGGTATTGTACACACTTTTCAGAAATTGAGATCAACACCTTCACCCTAGTTACGAGGATCTTGAAATAAATCAATCTTATTCGACCCCTTCGGGGTCGTAACAATATCGTATTGAATCTCTATAAACATGGAATCCCTTCGGGATTCTTTCATAACAGCCCATAAGATAAACATTGAATACGAGAAGCCGATGCCGAAGGCATCACATGTTTATAGCAAGAAATGCTCAGGTTAACCGGATGCC